>JARFQI010000109.1 GCA_029287855.1 Arenicellales bacterium
GCCGAAGATCGAATCTTGCTGCAGTTACAGAACGTCCCTGAAATTTTAATTAACACTCTGATGAGTGTTGAATATAAAGGCTTCTACAAACATTATGGTGTATCTCCCAGGGCGATCGCGCGAGCCCTGGTAAGCAACATCAAAGCCGGCAAACCGGTAGAAGGTGGCAGTACCCTGACCCAGCAACTGGTTAAGAACTTTTATTTAACTAGCGACCGTAAACTTTCACGAAAAATCAACGAAGCACTGATGTCTCTGCTGTTAGAGTTGCATTACGACAAACCGGAAATATTGGAAACTTATCTCAATGAGATTTACCTGGGGCAGGCTGGTGAACGAGCAATTCATGGATTTGGTCTGGCAAGCTATTTTTATTTTGAACGCCCTTTGAACGAATTGAACACATCGCAAATCGCTCTATTGGTTGGACTGGCCAAAGGCCCGTCCACCTACAATCCTCGTCGGAATCCAGACAATGCAACCAGCAGGCGAAACCTGGTGCTTGATATCATGCTTGAGGATAAAATCATTTCTGCCGATGAGGCGAAACAGGCCAGGCGGGCACCACTGGGAGTCACTAAGTATCCCGCAACAGGACCCAGCCGTTACCCGGCCTTTATGGAATTAGTCAGATCGCAACTGAAGCAGGATTATCAGCAGGAAGACCTCGAATCCGAAGGTCTGAAAATTTTTACAACGCTTGATCCGCTTGCGCAGGATGCTGCAGAAGCTGCACTGGATGAGCGGCTGTCCCAGATCGAAAAAGAACGAAAGCTGGAGAAGAAAACCTTACAGGGTGCTGTCATCGTCTCATCCAGTGATGGTGGTGAAGTACTGGCGTTGGTCGGTGGGCGGGAAGCGCGTTATTCCAGTTTTAATCGCGCACTGAATGCCTATCGACAAGTGGGTTCGCTGTTAAAGCCGGCTATTTATGCCACGGCTCTGTCGCAACCGGAAAAATACTCCATGTTGACCTTGCTGGATGATTCGCCACTGCAGGTTCGTAGTCAAAACGGAGAAATATGGGAGCCGCAAAACTATGATAATGAATTTCACGGCTGGATACCGCTTTATTACGCCCTCGCTAAATCCTATAACGTAGCATCTGCCCGCCTGGGGCTGGAACTGGGGCTGGAAAATGTACTTGATACACTTTCCAGCCTGGGAATCAGGAAGAAGCTACCAACATATCCCTCGGTACTACTCGGTGCAGCTGAATTAACACCGATGGAGGTGATGGCCATGTATCAAACTCTGGCAGCCAATGGTTTTCAGACACCGATACGGGCCATTCGTAATGTCCTTGATGCCGACAATAATGTATTAAATCGCTACCCTATCCGTCTGCAACAGGTGATTGATCCATCCGTAGCCTATCTGACTACAGCCAGCATGATAGAAGTAATGCGCAATGGTACCGGTAAAAGCTTTTACAGCACGTTTCCGCAATCGATGATTGTTGCGGGCAAGACCGGTACCAGCAATGATCTTCGAGACAGCTGGTTTGCGGGTTATAGTAACGACAGACTGGGCATCGTCTGGGTGGGCAATGATGACAATGAACCTATTGGCCTGACAGGGAGCAATGGAGCCTTACGTGTGTGGACGGATATGATGAAGCGAACGGGTATCCAGTCGCTCATCCTGGCTCCGCCGGATAATATTGAATTTGCCTGGATCGAACAGAGTAGCGGACACCTGGCCGCTGATTATTGTGCAGGTGCTGTGCAGTTTCCGTTTATCCGTGGCTCGCTGCCGCTTGAACAAGCTGATTGTATTCGTGACCGGTCATCGATAGGTTACAGCATTCGAAAAAAGGTAAAATCAATATGGGAGCGCTTAGTTGGTGAGTAGCACGGCATGTTAAGAAACACAATATATCTGTCAATTTTTGCTGCGTTTTTACTATCAACAGGATGCACAACGAACGCGGCTACCCGGGCAAAGATAGAAGACCGCAGCTTAACAGAACCTGATTATGGCAGCGCGGTGATAATTACACCGGCAGAGAATGCACAAACCTCATCACCAAAGGTAGAGACGACCCCCTACGTGACACCACCGGCCCCGCAACCGTCGCCACAACAACACGCCAGTACCGTCCATTCTTCATCAAACGCCAATGCCGCTGTTACTTCACTAGTAAGTTCTGCCGATAATAGCATCAAGCACGGCGACTACAGAGCCGCCTCAGCAGCTATAGAGCGCGCCCTGCGTCTCGACCCTAAAAATGCTGATCTGTGGCATCGACTTGCACAGGTACGACTGCGACAAAGCGAATACGCACAGGTGGAATCACTGTCTCTGAAATCCAATGCACTGTCTAACGGCAACAAGCCGCTAATGGCGAGAAACTGGTCGTTAATAAGCAAGGCACGGCGCTTGAGTGGTGATGGTGTAGGTGCCGACGAAGCGGAAGTCAGGGCGTATCAACTGTCGCACTAAGTTGCTACGCATATTGATTGAAAAGATACTGACAAGTTAACTTAACTCAGGCACGTATTACCGTTAGAATAGGGATTCGCCACCGACCGGGTGAGTGGGTCGAAGAACCGATAGAAACACCCCGTCTTACACCTCAAAGCCGTTTAGGCGTCTTGGCAGCCGGAATTGATTCCATACTGGGTATGTAAGGTTTCAAATCGAGAACAGTGGTCCCGTCAAACGCATCGATACCGTCGATTTCGACGATGTTCTCGTTCACGGCCATAATTCTGCACAGGCTGAGCCCGATCAGATTCGGGCGAACCGGAGCCCGAGTTGCGAACACCCCCGAAAGGGGATTGCGGCTGTCGCGCCGTGGATGCACTTGGAGGATTTCTCGCATTTCAGGTGTGTCGTTCTGATCAAACCACCATATCACCCATACATGCGAAAAGTCTTCCAGCCGAAGCAGGCCCGGCAGATATTGTTGATCCAGCACAACTGCAGTCTTCCCATTATACTTTTCCACATGTCCGATAGGATGAACAGAATAAACCGACGTGTCGTCAACCTTATCGTCTGCGTTGGTAGTGACAATAAAAGAAAACAGGAGAGCGAGAAAAGCGAGCCTTATCATTGTGTGAACTCCCCAAGCCAGGCGTCCCAGTGACGGTGTATTGGATATGCATCTTCCGACCTTTTCTTGTCGTTACCCGTAACAGAAATTTGGCCAAAGCCCTTGTTCGAATTATGAATACTTTTCATCAAGTCTCAATGGTGAAAATACTTCATCCACAAAATATACGGTGATTAACGGAAAAACTCAGACATTATAAGACATCATGAACTTTCAAATTCCGTTATTATCCATGATAACGGTCCTTTACCACGAGGTGCGCAAATAATTGGTGCACTATCGGTGTCTATTAGAACTCATTGTGAACCTTTAATTCTGCATACAGGGGACAATTATATGTGTGTTTTCACATCTCAAGTGCCAGGAATAATACAGTAACGTTACTAAACATGGCTGCCACGTTCCTAATAATAGCTATAGCACTTGGTTCAATATTATTGGCAATCCATATCGGATTCAGGGCGCCCAGGCGGGTAGAGCTAGGTACGCCAGGAGACTATGGATTGACATACCAGGAGATTGATATACACACATCACAAGGAAAGCGATTATTTGCATGGTGGATACCTGCTGAAATCTCAGGATCATCAACAATGATCCTTCTGCATGGTTGGGGTGGAAATGCTGAACTCATGTTGCCACTTGCTATCCCGTTACATAATGCCGGTATGAATGTGCTATTACTCGATGCACGTAATCACGGCCGAAGCGATTCAGCAAGTTTCTCATCTCTTCCTCGATTTTCTGAGGATGTGAGTACTGCCATCAACTGGGTTAAAACACATAGTGAAAACCCGCTAAATAAAATTGGATTATTGGGTCACTCTGTTGGTGCCGGAGCAGTACTACTTGAAGCCTCACGACGTAATGATGTTTCAGCTGTAATCAGCATATCCGCATTTGCACATCCTGAATGGATGATGCGGCGCTACCTGAGGCGATTCCGGATACCGGAATTCGTCATCACCTGGATAAATCGCTATGTTGAGTGGGTGATACGACATCGTTTCGATGATATTGCGCCGATGAACACTGCTGAAAAGATAAAGTGTCCGATTCTGCTGGTTCACGGGAAGATGGATGAAACAGTGCCGATCTCAGATACCCTGGCAATTAAGAATAATTGTGGGAATTATGCGATAGATACCTTACTTGTCGATGATGCGGGTCATGACTCCACGGATAAGATTGAACGCCATGCTGTTTACCTGATTAATTTCCTGAGAAAGGCCGAATTTGTAAGCTAATCACAAAGCACTAGCCTCCTTTATTCTTATTACTTCATGAACGTATTTTTAATCAATCGAGAGTTGATGCCTGAAGTGATTCACGATACGTCCCAATATGCCAATATTTGTGCAGAACTCTCGCATCAACCTACCCGGGTGAGGGAAAGGGGCATGAGGCGATTCAAATAAATTAGTCAGGCTCAGTGATTCTCAGATGTGCATGCCGCCGTATACAACCTTTACAATCTTGGGCGTCGCCTTGTTTCAGCTAAACATTAGCAGTGCCCAGGAAATGGTGAGTTTGGACTTTTGATAGAGACAGTTTTCTGATGTCAACAAGCAGATTTCCACAAACACACAGAAGTTAAGTTGTCAGTACCTTAGATTCTTCATGTCACACTCAAAAAAGCACTAAATATGATACCTATAACAATAACCACCAGAAGAAATGTTGAGACAGAAACCGTTTTTCTTTCTTTCCAGCGGTCTTTATCTGACTCAAGTGTCTTGGACATTTCTTCTATCGTTATACCCAGTTTATTTAGCTTTTCTTCATAGTATGAAATGTTGTTTCTCATTGTCGCATCACTGACTAGCTTATCCATAAACACCTCCGTAAGCGGTTTGTGTTTGATGTGGATAAGGTTGCTTGACTTGCATTCTTTTCAGAAGAAGGCAGCATTCTTGTCCCATTTTCTCACCCGCTTGAGGATTATTTTTGAGGTTACTGACTTAGGGTTATAAATGACATTAAGCCAGTGCTTAACACCATGATTGAAACGTGCGAATGTCACGCCATCAAATACTCTGATTTCTTCTTCAAGCCTTGCACGTTGTACTGATAACAGGTCTGGATGAATATGTATCGTAATGACTGCAATATCATTCATTTCTCTTCTCTACAGAAATCTTTGCAGTAATCCCACTAAGTACCCATTCCAGATAATCCAGTGCTTCTGCTAGCTCAACCCACGTCGTGTCATCTTGCCGAAATGCAATATAACCATGCGTCTGTTCGTTTATGCCGTTCGTCTCCATATTTCAAGAATAGTACAGATTGATGATATGTCCAGTTTTCGTAGGCAAAGAAAAGCCCGGCTTGTTTAAGGCCGGGCGAATTAAACTACTTTTATAGAGATAAAAATATGAATGGAGTTATGCCCCACACTAAGAAGCTTAGTACAGGAATGATGAATTTCCAGTTTGTGGTCAAAGAAAAGCCCAACTTGTTTATGGTTGGGCGACACTCTGGAGGAGTGTTAGATAAATAATATCGCTGAACTGCTTGCCATTCATTGACGCACATCAATAAATTACGAGAATTTAACCTAACTAGAAATACTTAATTTTCTGACATTTTTTTATCTAGTACATGAAGAGTCCATGTGCTTTGTACGACTGCTAGATGAGTTCAACATTTATTTATGGTACTGACAAGTTAACCCCTGGCGGAAGATAATTCCAGAATGAATAAATACAAACACTACCGATTCCCGGCAGATATCATCAGTTATGCTGACTGGCTCTAGTATAGATTCAACCTGAGCCATAGAAATGTCGACAGTTTACTCGCACAAAGAGACATCACCGCCAGTTACGAATGTATTCGCCTGTGGTGCAGCAAGTTCGGCCCAAAATGCGCCTGACGCTTGAAACATAATTATCGGCGTTAAGGCGATACTTTTTCATTGATGAGGTCTTGGAAAAGATAGGCGGCAAGCAATTCTTAGATGTGCATGTCGCCGTGTACAATCTTTTCAATCTTGGGCGACACCTTGTTTCAGCCGAACAGTATCGGCGCCCAGGAAATGGTGCGTTTGGACTTTGGATAGAGACTCTGGCCTGATGTTGACGAACAGGTTTCGACAAACACGAAAAAGTAAAGTTTTCAGCGCCCTTGAGTATATTGATTCTCTGGAGCTGAGTCGTTGAAAAGAACAACGACAAAACCATCTTTTCTAATATTGCAGGAGGCGGAAATTCGAGGTTACTATCAAACAAAATTCCAGATACGGCATCAGCTGCCATATTTTGAACTTCTATTTCTCCCGGTATTCACTCATTGTTTGTTACACACCCAATTAATAGAAATAAGGTGTATACAGACAACAAATAAATCTAACTTGCTTACACCCCCTATCCTTATAAGAATCAGAAATAAAAAAACGCCCCGAAAGGCGCTAGTATTAACTTTACAGTTTGTTCCTATCTTCAGATTTTGTATAGGTATAAACGTGATTACTCCCCTTACATTTTTTATTACACCTCCATCATCTACAACCTTTCTGCATTTATTTTTCTTGCGTTACATCCTTTTCAGAATATAGTGGCATTCTTGTCCCACTGCCTCACTCGATTGAGAATCTTCCCCGCAGATATCGACTCAGAATCATAAATCACAAACATTCCGTAGTTAATCTTACTACTGCATCTTACCAATGTTACACCATCAAATACTCTAATCTCTTTTTCAAGCTTTTCACGTTGTGCTGGTAGCAGGTCATTATGGATATGTATCGTCATGTCTACAATATTCATTTATTCACCATCCTTAAAACAGGTATTTCCATTGTTTGATATCTCACTTCGGCGCGATATTGGATTAACCGAATTCTGTACACAGCGCATCTTGGGTCAATAATGAATTTTGACGACTTCTTTTTACTAAATTCCAGACCCTAATTTTTGCTGAAGTAATGCTCATGTATAGTGCGAAACGCATAATCTGCCTTTGATTTGGTGCAGTTTTTTCTGCTTTTTGAAAACGCAATAAAACTACTAATTTTTTTATTTTATTCGACTCAACAACTGTAAATTCACCTAACATGAAATCAATTAATGTAGTCTTGGTTAGTGCTGTCATAGCCCCATAATATTCTTTGAAACTCAAGCCATTCCAGAAGCTCTAATGCTTCAGCAAGACCAATCCACGTGCTGTCACCTTGCCAAAACGCACTATAACCACTCGTCTTCATTTTTATACCGTCCGTCTCCATACCTGAAGGATAGTACACATAGGTAATATGTCCAGAAAGTTGGCAAAAAAAAGCCCGACTGTTTAAGGTCAGGCTAACTAACATACCAAAAGGAGGTTTATTGTTTTTATAAGCTTAGTACATGAATGATGAATTACCAGTTTGTGTAGGCAAAAGAAAGCCACCCTAAGGTGGCTTTTTGGATGCCGTTTACGGTCAGAAGCGGATTATATCTATCCACTCAAAACTTCAAGAACTCTGACCCCTTGATCTAAATTCTAATACCTGAAAAATCTTTAGAATTCTTAATAGCGGACAATTTCAAATCCAGGGATAAGGCGTGCTATCGGCCAGTAGCGGCGGTCAGGCTAGATAGTTTCAACTTCCGGAGTTTGCTGAAACTGTCCCACGCATTGCTTAGTATTTACCAGAATGAAATCACACAAGATGTGGCTTATTAACGTTTTTCTGGGGCGGTATGTGTTCACCCAAGCCCCGTAGTTTGATCGGCAATGGATCTGTAGAGAGCTCCCCACTTTCCTCGAGAACGCCGACACTTGTACCATCGTTGTTTATCATGGCTATGGTATGTTTTCGTAAACGTGGCCTGCGAATAAAATACAATCTCCAGCCACTCTCTTTCAAATGTTGGTATGCATTTAGCTGATCTTCATTGAAAAACAAATAAGGGTTGTAC
>JARFQI010000119.1 GCA_029287855.1 Arenicellales bacterium
GCATAGCCCAGAGTCGCAATATTCACAGAACTTCTGACTACCAGGTCATCATGCGAACGTCGGGTAAACGCGAGTATCATCGCCCCGATCACCGTAATTACAGCCGCCATTCCTCCAAGCATCAGGGTGTTGGTCAACATACTTATGTAGCGGACGTCCATATCTTCAGACAGGACTCCCCATGCCCACAGGCCAAGCTGAATAACCGGTACTACAAATGCGATTAGCAGTATCGTACTTGCAGTTAGCACAGCAGCCCAGCGATGCCAGCCGGTTAACTGGTAGCGGTGCACGCGAGAGCTGCGCGTGGCTTCATGGTACTTTGCCTTTCCACGCAAATTTCTTTCGGCTGTCAGGGCAATAACTACCAGTATTAGTAAAAAGGATGCCAGCTGTGATGCCGCCTGCAGATTAAATAATCCAAACCACGCTTTGTAAATCGCCGTGGTAAAAGTGTCATAGTTAAAAATGGCCACGGTGCCAAAATCTGCCAGTGTTTCCATTAGTGCCAGTGACAAGCCTGCAACAATCGCCGGCCGAGCGGTTGGAATACTGATACGGAAGAAAGCAGCCCAGGCATTCAGGCCAAGAATACGAGCTGCTTCTACCGTACTGTTGCCCTGTGTGATGAACGATGAGCGGGCCAACATATAAACATATGGATACAGCACCAATGTCATCACTGTGACCACACCGCCGGTTGAGCGAACCTCGGGAAACCAGAAATCATTGTGTCCGAAAAGCTGGCGCAGTGCGGTTTGTAAGGGACCGGTAAAATCCATTAAGCCAAGGGCAACAAAGGCCATCACGTATGCCGGTACGGCTAATGGCAGCATCAATGCCCAGTCAAAATAACGGCGCCCTGGGAACTCACATTTTGCGGTTAACCAGGCCAGTCCTACACCCAGGATCGTGACTCCAATACCCACACCAAGTAGTAGCCACGCGGTATTTTTAAGCAGATCACTGAGGACGGTCTGGGCAAGGTGTTCCCAGATCACGTTCTCAGTTTGCATCCAGCCGGAGAACACTACCATTAATGGCATGACGACCGTCATAGCAAGCATGACAGTAGCTACTTTCCAGATTGATCTGCTCATAAGGACATTATCGTCAAATCAAACCAGACGATCTACAATACCTCGGCCCAAACTGAACACATGGATGTTAACATCGCCGCTCCCTGTTAGATGGAATAAGCATGTAAGGTTACTTGTAGCCGGCCCTGTCCATAAGCATCACCGCACTCGTCTGTAGCTCACCAGCCTTCGCTACATTAAGCTGGTCCTGCTTAAACTCGCCCCAGGCAACGACAGTGGCATCCGCATTAATAGCCGGATTCGCCGGGTATTCCATATTCAGACTGACAAGGATGGTCTGTGCCTCAGTGCCTGATAACCACTCAAGCAGCTTGATAGCCTGCTCACGGTTATTTGCATTCGTCGTGACACCGGCACCGGAGATGTTTATATGCACACCGCGGCTATCCTGGTTGGGCCAGAACAGTGCCAGCTTGAGATCTTTTTCCTTTTTCATCAGGCGGCCATAGTAATAAGTGTTAACGATTCCAACATCACACTGGCCAGCAGCTATCGCCTCCATCACTTTTGTGTCATTAGAAAATGGTGCTGCTGCAAGGTTATTGACCCAGCCTTTAACTACTGATTCAGTTTCCTTCTCACCTTTTTCTGCAATCATCATCGCAACCAGTGACTGGTTATACACTTTCTTTGACGTACGTAGACAAAGCCGGCCTTTCCAAACTGGATCGGCAAGATTCTCATAGGAAGACAGTTCGTTTTTTTTGACACGGTCGGTGGCATATACAATAGTCCGCGCTCTGACTGACAGACCAAACCATCGACCTTCTGGGTCTCGCAAATGCGTTGGTATATTTTGCTCAAGAATCTCAGACTTCACCGGAGCAAGCACCCCCTTCTCCGCCGCCTGCCACAAGTTTCCAGCATCCACTGTAATTAGCATATCAGCTGGAGAATTTTTCCCCTCTGCCTGTAAACGGGCCAGCAGTGGTGCTGCCTTATCGGTAATATATTTAATATTCACACCGGTCTTTTCGGTATATGCATCGAATAATGGCTTGACTAAATGTTCTTTGCGCGCCGTGTATACCACAATTTCATCTGATGCCGATCCTGCAACAGGTGTTAACCCTGTTGACAGCCCCATCACAAATACTAAAAAGATTCTATGTATTGACATTTTCTTCATCTCATACTTGATAAAAGTTAGTTAACTGATTGATATAGCTTGTTATTTAATAAATATAACAACATTGTCACAAGACTGGTCCAACTGCTATTCTGATCTCATTTATTTGCAGTTCTCTGGCATTGAAAACTCATTAATCCATGCGCTGTAACTGCCACAGTGACGTTAAAGCAATAGATATAACATCAATCATTTTATGATTTTAACAAGAATCATTATCATTTGCACTTAGTGATCTAAAGCATGAACAAATCGATGTCAACATCATTGAATTGTGTAACTGCTAGAATGTTACTGAATTGAGTGCTTTGAAAGGTAGATTTCTAATCAAATATTATGAGACTGGCGGCGCTGAGGCAGAACTAATCACATTCCGGTTCGGTCTCAGCTTCGGGAAGTAAACTTTGATAAAGAAGTAGATATTTAGCGCCCTTTTCAGGATCCATAGGCACACCGAAGCCACTCATATACATCTTACCCAGTGTCTTTGCCGCCATATAATACTTGCTTTCTACCGACTGCTCTAACCAGTATATGCCCTTATCCATATCTGCTGGAATACCCATTCCTCCAACTAGCATCTCGCCGACATAGTATTGCGACTTGCCATCACCCTGTTCTGCCAATGGAAGCAGTCTTTGATAAGCCATGGAATAATCCTGTGCATCATAAGCCTGGATACCCTCATCCAGTTGTGTGGCATACGATGCCAGCGGCAAGATGAAAAGCACAACAATTATTAATACGGCAGGGTATATATGTTTAGTCATGTCAGTAGTAAATAAATCGAAATATTTAGACCTGTCTGCAATCACTTACCCGGTGTCTTCGTTTGAGAAAAAACTAACGAAACAGTATAGCTGATTGATTACTTAACTCCAGAACAGCAATTTCCATTCACGTAGAAACATTTTCCATCATGGCACCTAGTCTACTGCTGCAGCGGGCTGCTGATGATGATAGATGGATAACTTTTCCCTGGCTATATTCTTTTGCTGTGGGGTGATTTTTGTTGAGAGTTCAATCAGAACATCGGTTGCCAGCTTATACCCATTTTCTAACGAGAGACTGAGCCAGAACCAGGCCTCAGGCAGGTCTTTTTCTACCCCTTCACCGTTAAAATACATAACCCCCGTCATGAACTGACTTGCCGCAATGCCCGCCTCCGCATCTTCACTCCATAACTTGAAGGCTGCGGGGTAGTTCTTACTCCAGCCTTTTTCCGGTCCAAATACTGATCCGCCATAATAGTATTTCATTGCCAGCAGATTCCGCGCTGGCTGATAACCGGCATTTGCAGCCTGGTACCACCAGAGGGCAGCATTTACACTATCACCCTGTTGGTCATATAGCTCCCCAAGCAGAGTCTGGGATGGCCTGTCACCAGCTTCCGCAGCCTCGCTACAAATGGAAACAGACTGCTCAAGCAAACCGTTATCAATCAGTTTAGCGCATGCCTCTGCTGATCCGGTGGCATGAATGCTAATGCTATAAAAAAAAGAAAAGGTGGCAATATGAGAAGAAAGGTATTTTTTCATAAGCATTATCTTTCATTCGTTAATCAGCTATGAATTGCTCTTAGTGATCAGTCCCTGAGGCTCTTAACTCAAGAAGACAGCGGCGTGAATTCTCGACATATTGCTTTACTTGTGCTGGATCTGACTGAGATTCTTTTGCTATGTTAAGTAAGTCTTCAGGTATTATTTCCTCCAGACCTAGTTCCTCCATCGCCTGGACTGCAGAAGCCAGATACTTTAGATACTCATCATAACCAATAGTCAGGCCCTTTTTGATACGAATAGCCATATCAAATACTTCATTGGCACTCATATTTTTAATCTTACTCTCCGGCAGATTTATCACCTGATCTATTGCCTTAGATGTCATGTGATCAGGATCAGCACTGAACAATGCCATAGCACGAATTCTCTGCAGGTTTATAACAAAATTAGAAGTCTTCTGTCGGTTTTTTATGTGCATCCCAACCGCATAGGCATCCGCACCTTGCTCATTAAGAAAATGATTGTATTCTCCCCAGTATTTTTTAAATGACATCTTTTGCGGTCCGGCATACATAGAATGAAGGCAATGATAGATCTCATGGTCGATAACATACGCCAGGTAATCACCGGGAGATAGCTGTAGATTATCAGGAATGCGCTCTATAATTTCATCAGGCAAATCCAGAAGATGCGATGTTGCCTGTAACGAGTCAGCTGCCGCTACCTGTGGGTGAATGGTCAGAACACAAAGGTTAACCCCCTGTCCGGGAGGTTTGTCGGCCTTGAACAATGAGGCCGATGGCATCTGAAATTGCAGCATATACAGAATCCGATTTACACTGGCAGTCATCAGCTCTTCACGCAACTTTTCAGGGTGCTCATAGTCACTGCTGCTGGGCTCATCGCCAAGCGCTTTAACAAGAATCATCATATCTGTCACTAGTTCATCGCCACCCTTCAGGTTTAAAAATGATATCTCGGGGTATAGATGACGATAGTATTCAAGCTTTTCATCAAGTAGCGAAGATGTGGTACTGCGGATGACTGGAACATGTGTATTATTCTGTGCGCTGGCACTACAGGTGGCTGCAGTAATTGTCAGGCTAAGAATTATAGAAGAAAGGAACCTGGTGATATCTGTCGACATGAGTAACCACTAAGACTAAGCAGGGGTTGATTGTAGCATCCATCTAGAGCTGCTGGGTGAAAAGTGATAGATGCCAATGATTAAAGAAATACTTCTTCCAGTCTTGTACTACTGGCCGGAATAACCAGCAAAATATTTTAAAAAAAATGAAGACCACCAATTTCAATCAATTATAATTTGATATATCGGTCACACCAGATACTCTAGAATTCACATGTGCAGCCAGATCAGCAGGTGTTACAATTATGGCCTGATATACGTGTAACCATCTTCATGCAGTTCCATAATACGCGCTACACCAGCGTTTACTGTCGTCACTGCCTCAGTTAGCTCAGGCAGTTTCCCGGTCTTTTTCTCAACTTTCTTCATCGTATTCATGCAGGCACTGAAAGTAATATCCTGCATTGCAAGGCTTGCAACCCTCTCAGCCTGGGATTTTTCTTAGTCAATAACCCAAGTCCCGGACCAAAGGCTACGATCTCAATTGTTAGGTTGTCCATACCATATAACTTTTGTATGTTTACGGCATTATTTAACGCAATTTTCTGAGTCCTTGAGTCATCAGTACTTACCTGAATCATAAGCTTATGTACTCTTCTGCGAGGCAGATGCACTACCAAGCATGAATAAGGACATGATCAAATTAAGCTAAATCTTTATGCAGTTATAGGCATATAAATTTCTCCGACATCCACCTCATATAATGTATAAACAAGTTGCGCACGAGATGGTTATGCGTGACCTGTATTTACGGATCTAACAGCAACAGGCCTGCATGATTCACGTCATGTGTTTACTAAACTAGCCCCCCGGATCAGTAGCCCGTGGCCACCCTCGTAAAGAACACTTCAATAAACAAGCATTCAGCATAACACAGGCTTCCATGCAGCAGGCAAACCAATATTTACCATATATTTACATTCTAGAATGATTGCATTCATTCCTGATGATTATTACCCTGCGAAAAAAGATTGGATGAAAAGGATGTCCACTATGCAGATACTCCTGCGTAGACTAACGGTAAAATTTTAAGTCATCGCAAGTCGAAGTTTAGTGAATACAATGATGCCATGATAGAATAATCGCAGCACTCAATCACCCTTGCTTTTCGTAATGCCTGATTCACAACAAGACTCTCAAACAAGCCTCATGTCTAGATTCTCTGTCTGTACACGGTTTACCAATCAAATTTTGCTTTGCATCACAATGGCGGTTTCATGCCTGCTGTGGCCCGCTGACATTCTGGCTGAGGTGCAATCAAAATCACCAAAAATCGGCCTCGCTCTCAGCGGTGGCGGCGCGCGTGGCGCTGCCCATATCGGCGTTCTCCGGGAACTGGAAAAACACAACATCCACATCGACTATATTGCGGGCACCAGCATGGGCGCTATTATTGCCGGCCTCTATGCTTCCGGCATGAATGCAGATCAGATTGACCAGGCCTATAACGGTATTGACTGGGATACTGTTCTGAATGACTCAACCCCGCGCCGGGAACTTTCCATGCGCAGGAAGCTTGACCAGAAAATTTTTCAACTGGACAAAAAAATTGGATTCAAAGATGGGAAAATTGAACTTCCTGCAGGAGTGATTCGCGGACAGAAGCTGGAACTGGAACTGCAGAAGCTGCTGATGCATGTTGCCGATGTGGTTGATTTTGACCAGCTTCAAATTCCATTCCGTGCCATAGCATCGGATATTGCCAGTAACAAGGTGGTTGTCATAAAAAACGGCAGTCTGTCTCAGGCCCTGCGGGCCAGCATGGCGGTGCCGGGTGTTTTTACGCCGGTGACTATTGATGGCAGGCTGCTGGTAGATGGCGGTATAACGAATAATCTACCGGTGGATGTTGTCAGGCAGATGGGCGCTGAAATTGTAATTGCTGTGGACATCAGCAGTCCACTGCTGAAAATGGATGAAACGGTCTCTGTCATCACCATTGCAGAACAACTGACCAATATTCTGGTTCGTCGCACCACTGATGAACAGATTGCTACACTGCGCGAAAATGATGTACTGATCGTCCCTGATCTTGGAGATTTTTCTTCGGGGAATTTCACAGGCTCACCCTCGCTGATTATAAAGGGTGAACAGGCGGCTCAGGCAATATCTCCAGCACTGACTCCATTCGCAACGGCAGCGACAACACCTGCATTACCTGGCAAAAAAGACCTGGATACACCTTCCCTGGCGGCAACACCGGTAATAAGTTATATCAGGATCGAAAACAATTCCAGAATTGAAAACGAAATGTTGCAGAACATGCTACATCAGCAAATAGGACAGCCTCTTGATGTGCCCAAACTTGAGAAGGACATCGGTCGCATCTATGGATTAGCAACATTTGACAGCGTTCAATATAGCCTGGAGAAAAAGGGCAATGAAACCGGACTGGTATTGAAAGTGCTAAAGCAGCCATGGGGGCCCAATTACCTGCAATTTGGACTCAGCCTGTCGAGTGATTTCGCTGAGTTCAACCGCTTTTCTGTTCGCTTCGGCTATACTAAAATGCCCGTCAACAGCCTTAACGGAGAGTGGCGAACATTAATTAACCTCGGCGAAGAGCCCGGCATTGAAACTGACCTGTACCAGCCATTGGCTATTGGTTCACCCTGGTTCATCGACCCGTCCGCGTTTGCCCTTACCAGTAAATTCAACATCATAGAAGGCGGTAATATTCTTGCCGAAACGAATGTTTTTCGTATCGGTGGGGCTTTGGCTATAGGCCGTGAATTCAGCAGCCTTGGTGAAATACGAGCGGGACTGCAGAGATATACGGGCACAACAGATGTAATCATAGGCGATCCTGAACTACCTGAGGAAGACATAAACGGCGGAGAGATTTTTCTCACTGCCCTGCATGACTCGCTGGATGACATTTTCTTCCCTCGCCATGGCTGGAAAGGCCTATTTGGGTTGACCAGGTCAAGGACTGAACTTGGCGCAGATAACGACTTCGATCAGGCCGTAATTGATGTCTTTGCAGCCAAAACATCTGACAAGCATACGCTTCACCTGTCTGGTCGATTCATGACAACCTACAATGGACAGGCACCTATTTATAACTACTTCCGTGTCGGTGGCTTGTTTAGCCTGCCGGGCTACAGTGAAAATGAACTGGCGACCCAGAATGCTGTACTCTTCAACGCCGGCTATATGCACGCGTTCAAGCCATTATTGTCTATGCCAGCCTACATAGGTATAAACATGCTGTACGGTGATCTATTTGAAAATAACGATGACATCGATTTATCTGATATGAAGCTGGCAGGCGCAGTATACCTGGGTATGAAAAGTGTGGTCGGACCACTTTACATTGGCTATGGTTTGGCCGAGGGTGGTTCACAAAGAGTGTATTTCAATATCGGCGGTTTGTATTGACATCAATTATTCTGAGAAACATTCGGTAAAGGGTTAGAAATTATCAGTCTGCTATCGGTCACATCCTTTATTTCCGTTTTGATCGTTTATAAATCACCAAACCATACACAGACAGATTGATAATGAGGACGATGACGCCAAGGACTATCTGAATTTCCCGTGTCAGACCAGTGGGATAGACTATCGGCATAATGTAGTGGTCGATGAACCCTCCGTTGTATGCCGTTACTCCCGCCGCTTCTCGCAAAGAGTGCTCAAGCGGTGTAAGAGGACAGATGCAGCCGCTAAACTCGATAAATGCCCCCCACAATGCACAGGGGATATGCAGAATAGCAACCTTTACCCACTTCAGAACCAGAAACCCTCCGAGCACGACAAACACTATAAAGGCGAAGTGGAGAAGGACGAGCAGGTCGGCGGATATTTTAATTAGCATGCTAATTTAGTTTCACACCTTTGTTAGTAGAATCCTTTTCTCACTGACTTAGATAGTAAAAGCATCTGTATCAAAATGACTATTATTCTGCCTTACAAGTTTTATCATTTTACCCCTGCGCTATCAGTCATCTACAAGAGGGACAAAAACCACGCCAAGAACTGACTCTATATTCGTACTCCCCTGCTCATTCCTGGTCACCAACATCAGTGTCTGGTTCGTATAGGGCAAACCAACCGGAATAACCATCCTGCCTCCCGGCTTCAGCTGATCAATTAAATCCTGTGGGATATGGCTAGCCGCTGCAGTCACAATTATCGCATCAAAAGGTGCCTTATCCTGCCATCCGGAATAGCCGTTTGCACAACGGACATGGATATTTTCATAACCCATCTGTTTCAATCGTTTTTCAGAAGATGCTGCCAGCTCACTGATTCGCTCAACACTATAAACCTGCCTGACCAGCTTGCCGAGAATGGCGGCCTGGTAACCTGACCCGGTACCAACCTCAAGAACAATGCTGTCGGCATTAACATCAAGTAAGTCAGTCATCAGGGCGACAATATATGGCTGCGAGATGGTTTGGCCATTACCGATCGGTAAAGGCCCATTATCATATGCCTGTGACCTATAGATGGCAGGAACAAAATCTCCCCGATCAACATCTTGCATCGCCTGCATCACACTCTCGTCAAATGCGGCGCGCCCTGTATACGAAGCAGTCATCCTTGCTTCCATCCTGATAGTGTCGAGCATGTTCTTGATCTTGTTATTCATGATTTCTGACATCAACCTCAGGTACCTTCCTGCCATGAAGTCAGGTACATCTGCTGTGCTTCAGTTAGATCATCTATCTCGATACCCATTGCTGCAAGTTTTAGACGGGCGATCTGATGATCAATCTCTGCCGGTACATTGTGTACAGCGCTATCCAGCTTGCCGTGATTCTGCTGCATATAAATCGCACACAATACCTGGTTAGCGAAGCTCATATCCATTACTGCTGATGGATGGCCCTCTGCCGCTGCAAGATTGACCAGGCGCCCTTCTGCCAGCAGTCGAATTGTTCTACCATCTTTCAATGTATACTCATCAACGAATTCCCGTGGATGATTCTTTTTCACACTCAGGGCCTGCAGAGCAGGTATGTTAATTTCGACATTAAAATGCCCTGCATTTGCCAGCACGCAACCGTCTTTCATGACCTCCATGTGAACATTGTCTATCACATGCTTATCGCCAGTCACCGACAGCATAAAGTCTGATTCTTCGGCCGCTTCAATCAGAGGCATCACCCGGTAGCCATCCATCGTAGCTTCCAGTGCCCGCAAGGGGTCAACCTCAGCTACAATTACATGTGCACCGTGACCTTTAGCCCGCATGGCAACGCCTCGTCCGCACCAGCCATAACCTACTACGGTGAATGTTTTGCCTGCCAGTAAAATATTGGTCGCACGAATTATGCCATCCAGCGCACTTTGCCCGGTGCCATAGCGATTATCAAACAAGTGTTTGGTCATGGCATCATTGACCGCAATCACGGGATACCTGAGCGCACGGCTTTTCGCCATCGCGCGCAGACGAATAACACCGGTCGTGGTTTCTTCCGTTCCACCGATCATATTCTCTAATAACGCGGCCCGGGTTTTATGTAGCTCACTGACCAGGTCAGCGCCATCATCCATCGTCATGGCCGGCTCATGATCAAGTGCGGCCTCGATATGCTGATAATAAACATCTGTATTTTCACCACGGATGGCAAAAACAGGAATCCCATACTCACAGACTAATGCTGCTGCTACGTCATCCTGGGTACTCAAAGGGTTGCTGGCGCAAAGCACCAGGTCAGCACCTGCTGCTTTCAGGGTGCGGGCAAGATTAGCTGTTTCTGTCGTAATATGCAGACAACCACTGATACGTACTC
>JARFQI010000125.1 GCA_029287855.1 Arenicellales bacterium
GGTTAGCGAACCGTGCGCTGGCCCGAATAGTGGCCAGCAAGCTCCAGCTGGAGTGGGCACCCGAACAGATTGCGGGCTGGCTCAAGCACACCTACCCGGACGATGAGAGCTACCAGGTGTCACACGAAACCATCTATAAAAGTCTCTTCATTCAGGCCCGCGGGGCCTTGAAGAAAGAGCTGTTGCAGCATCTCAGGCGAACACGAGCGATGCGCCGCTCGCGCCATCACAGGCAAAAAGGAGCAGGACACGCCCAGATCACTGATATGGTGACCATCCGGGAGCGTCCTGCCTCGGCTGAAGACCGTGCCGT
This sequence comes from Arenicellales bacterium, assembly GCA_029287855.1. Classification (GTDB taxonomy): domain Bacteria; phylum Pseudomonadota; class Gammaproteobacteria; order BMS3Bbin11; family BMS3Bbin11; genus BMS3Bbin11. The sequence goes on from JARFQI010000125.1 coordinate 314, forward strand.
ACCCGGGCACTGGGAAGGCGACCTGGTGTTCGGCAGCAATAACAGACAGATCGCCACCCTGGTTGAACGGCACACGCGCTACGTGATGCTGGCACGAGTAAAGAGCAAGGATACCGAGACGTTGATTAACGCCCTGATCAAGCAAGCGCATAAGTTGCCACGGGAACTGTATAAGTCTCTCACCTGGGATCGGGGTAAAGAGATGGCCGATCACAAACGTTTTACGCTTGCGACTGACATCAAAGTATACTTCTGTGATCCTCACAGCCCCTGGCAGCGAGGGTCGAATAAGAATACGAATGGGTTATTGAGACAGTACTTCCCGAAAGGGATGGATCTATCGGAAGTATCACAAGCTAAACTGAATGCCATCGCAAGGCGACTTAACGAACGACCCAGAAAAACGTTAAACTTTGAAACACCAGCTGAACGATTTAACCAATGTGTTGCATCGACCGGTTGAGATCGCAACCAGAAGTGGACATACATGAAATGGCAGATAAAATAGCGGATTTGAGTTAATTTATTGTTGCTGAGAATCAGCAAGCAGTGTCCCCACCGCTTCAATCACCTGTTCCACAGTTATTTCTTTACTGCACTCAAACTGCCTTGATGTTCCCTTATACCGAGGGCACCAGTCCCAGTCTCCGCGATCATAATTGTAATTCGTATCATTCCAACACCCGTGGCAAACATCGGTATTGATTACCCGGTAGCAATTATTATGAAACTCCGCAAAAGGCTCACTGAAGCCGGAAATTAAGACTACCTTTTTACCAAGTGCCCAGGCCAACCATGATAATCCGGAACCTAAGCCGACAAAGAAAGTGCAATCTCGTAGCTGTTCAATTCGATCAGTGATTGGATAATCACCGCTCAGGTTGATTATATTATCGAGCTGATCCTCACCTTTCTGGATGAGTGCAGGTCGATATCCCGCATGGTTGAGGTAATTAACTAACTCTTGCCAACCGCCTTCACGCTGCCACAGTTTACATCCAGATGTTGATTCCATCGCAAAACATACTGTCGGACGATCAAATACAGGATCAGTATCCGCAATTGGTAGTATAGGTTTCACTTCCTCGTATTCAAGCCCAAGGATGTCCGAGGCAACACGTGCGAGTGGAATTGTGCGCGGATCTTTCGGGTGCATGTTCTGACAACGCTCGTCAAAATAAAATCCAATCACGTAGGTTGCGTAGATATCATCCTGTTTTGACGCTGGATCAATGAAATGGATATGCGGGTATTTTTCAGCTAAGCCGAGTTGTGGCCAGAAGTGCCCGCAATATACCTCTGTTTGCGGGTGGGCACGGGCAAAGCGGTCAACTTGTGGAATCCAGGCCAGAGTGTCACCAAGGCTCTTGGAGTCAATATTTATCCTGACACGTTTCCTTTCCAGGTTAAAACAATGCCTTGTTACTAGCCTGCCGTACTCATCAGTAATTACTATTTCCCAGGGAGCATAGTATCGGATGTTAGCCTTCCCCCAGTGATCAGGTAGCAGGCTTACTTCATATTCAACTTTTCCACTTAGCAGGAACTTTACGAAAAGAGATTTATCTTCGTTGGGATTATGTGCATAGGCACCATCGTTAAAATGTATGCGATAGCTTGGTTTTTTTAAGCGATTTAGAATCCGGCCCAGTTTAAACACAAAGAAGAACTCTTCGGATTGTTAATACTCGAGAGTAATTATAGTCTAAACATAACCTGAAGATGGATTATTACCACCATCTCCAGGTTCATTTCAAATATAGTTTGTCAGCTACCGCTTGAGCCACTAGTCCCAGATGTTCCGTCATCGTCATCGTCGTCGCCAGTGCCAGAAGTACCGCTTGTCCCTGTCGTACCGCTTGTCCCTGTCGTACCGCTTGTACCTGTCGTACCGCTTGTACCTGTTGTACCGCTTGTACCTGTTGTTACATCGGTTCCACTCGTGCCGCTCGTTCCACTAGCCCCAAGCTCCTCAGATGCACTACCTGATGAAGTAGTTCCTGTACCGCTGTTGCAGGCTGCCTGAAGCCCAAATAACGCTCCAAGTCCTGATACTAGTAATAATCTACGTATGGGATTAATCTTATCTTCTTGGAATTTTTCCATCTTCTACTCCTCTTTATTGGTGCTTTTTTAGCAAATAAATGCAGCGTTATACGCAAAAGCCTATGTAACGCAATAAAAATAAATTTAACACAAGCTTTTTAAAAGTCTGTGACTTTGTCACAAACTTGACAAGTAAAAAGCCATTCAATGATGGATGGAACAACCCGACAGACCGCCGGCAATGTAAAAGAGAGTCCTCAACCTACCTACAATTCTGCTCTGCCTGTCTTATGTACCAGGGTTATTTGTCAATTCGTTAGAAGCAGATTCCCGCTTGTTACGGCCTTTACCGACACATAACATGTATCCTGCGATGTTACGTAACTATGATCCTGTCCCGTCATCTGCACTGGATCCATACCGACATGAAATCCGCTTCGGCCTGTTTCAGCATTATACGAGTGCTTACACATATGATGAGCTACCAGATGGCAGACTACTTGCCGACATGGAAATCTATACGCTTGAATTTAAAATGGATAAGTCAATCACCAGTAATACCGAACTCGGGCTCACGCTTCCTATACACTATGCGTGGGATGGGTTCCTGGATGATTTTCTACGCACATACCATGATACGCTGGGCATCCCTAACAGTGGCCGCGAATTTCGTCCCGACAACGAGTACGCATGGACATATAAAAATGCTGATGGGAGCGAAGCCTGGGATGATAAAGCAGGCTGGGAATTCGGAAATGCCGAGACCAGGTTGAGACATCAATTAATAACCTATGACAGATACGGCTTATCGCTACTCGCCGCACTGAAATTACCAACCGGCTCAAAATCTCGCGGATGGAGCAGCGGATATCTGGATGCAGCAGTAGGACTGGTTTATTCATGGAAGGGTTCACCCTGGTTCGGTCATATTGAAGGCTGGGCTATATATCCTTTCAGTAGTGATGAATCCGAATTCAATTACCGAAGCTATGCGAGAGGATCAGTGACACTAGGATGGATGTGGAATGCACGTTTGTCACTTCTGGGGCAATTACAGGGCGGCAGCTCTGTGTATGACACTGACCTTTCTCAGCTTGACGGCTCTCCATTTCAGCTCAGTCTTGGCCTCAACTGGCTTTTTACTGAAAATTCAATGATTAATTTCAGTTTTGTTGAGAACATCAGCCAGCAAACAACCCCAGATTTTACAATCACTGTAGGACTAAATTTTGAATAAGTAATACGTCAACACTATCTTAATTTATGGATATATCTGAACCAGTTTACGTTTTCCTATCGTCATTTACCTTTGTAGCTCTTGCTGAAATAGGAGACAAAAGCCAGCTTGTTTGCATGACTCTTGCTGCACGGCATCGTCACTGGCCAGTAATTTTGGGTGCTTCAACTGCATTTATTCTATTAAACACTTTGGCGGTAGTATTTGGTTCATCTGTGGCGACATGGATACCTGAAAATTTGATCATGGTTTTGGTTGCCATTCTATTCGGTGCATTTGCGATACATACTTTTATCTCCGTAGATCACGATAGCGAAGATGTCCAGATACAACCAGGTCATAGTATATTCATCACAACCCTGTTACTAATCACAGTTGCCGAATTTGGTGATAAGACCCAGATAGCGATAGCCGGACTTGCTACACACATGAATGCTATACCTGTCTGGTTAGGAGCCACTGTAGCATTAGTTCTGTTGTCAGTCCTGGGAGTTTGGGCAGGAAGAACAGTCATTCAGAGACTACCAAAAGATAGGATAAAAATGCTTAGTGGTAGCCTATTTTTATTCTTTGCATTTCTGGCAGTTTTACGGGTATTTAATTGACCGCTTTGGTTGCGATCTCAACCGATCGATGCAACACATTGGTTAAATCGTTCAGCTGGTGTTTCAAAGTTTAACGTTTTTCTTGGTCGTTCCTAAGATTCTGCCTGGCTAAGCTTTCTGAGAGTCTGCAATCGGCTGCCATTAGCAGTCATTCATCTTTCTTTAGAGTGATTATTATTAGAGATGTGACACATTCACGTTTAGCCCTAAACAGGCTAGGAATTTATTGATTATTGTCAAAGAAATGGCTAGTGATCCGCAAATATAATTTCAGTCTACACATTCTCCTCCAAAGTATGTGAATTAGCCCAGCCCCCAATCGCTGGGCTATTTTTTGGTCATCGACTTGACCGAAAACAGCCATTGCGGCAAGAAGCGGCACCTCATTAAACACAGATAAACGGTTCATAATTATTTATGAGCGGTACATTTTAATTGACTATCGGTATTTTTATACTATTTTTATAGTTAACCGAGGCAATCATACAAAAATATCAATTATTCATACCATATTAGGAGAATATACAAATGTTGAGTCGAAAAAAACAAGTAGAAGATCTCAATTCAACTCCGCTCTTCAATAGAAAGAAAAATCAATTTAAATCAAAAATTGACTATGGGGTACGCATTGACCATATGCATTGCTTCCACAAAAAAGAGGTACAGGAATATAGGATAAATAAGTCTTCGTATGAACCAAGATGCACAGTATGCGGATTGCGGTTGACCGAATATCGCACTCAGATTCAATATGAAACGATGGAATTACCTGCTTATAAGGATGTCAAGTAATGGTAATGCTTGCCAGTCCAAATACTAACCAGGCTTACACCTATGCAATGAGTGCTATAAAGAAGAGAAATAATAAAATGAATAACTATTCAGACATGACGATACATATCACTCAAGACCTACTTCCAGATCACCAACAAAGACTTGAAGAAGAGATCAGAGTACTTGAAGGCGTAACCGCAGCACGTTTCAATTATGAAATGAAGCACTGGTTTAATGTGCTTTATGACCCGGAGTCGATAACCCCGTGGGAGATTCTTAAACGAGTGAGACAGTTGGACGAAGATGCCATCTTTTTCTGAAAACATGAAAGTTAAAGAACATTTTAATTTCCCGTGAAATGCACGTGTTAATACCTATATAACCGTGCAGTTCGAATATATATAATTGAACCACTACCTTCTTAAGTAGTTAATGAATGCCCATCTTGGGAGGTGGGCATTGACAATTAGGTTATCCACTTTGCCCAGTTCTAATCAAGCTGGGCATTTTTTTTCCTTATAAAAAGTATGTTTTTTTATATATTGGCATATAAGCATAAAATGAAATTGCTGGAATTATATTGATTCTGGTTACTGACTCGGTGCGGTATTTCTGATTTCAGTGAGGGGGCTATTATGGAATATGTGTTTGATGCTTTCACTTTATGGACTGGCCGTTTAGTTTTTCTTGGTGCTATTCTGTTGGCTTTAGTGTTTGTTGGTGTCGGTGTCGCCAACCTCTCTATGTATTTAATGAAGCTGTTCAAAGGTAATAATAGACAAGCTACTTAGCGATAGAGAGAAATGCTTCAATATGTGGGCATGTATTGCGTTGACCAGTTGAATTCGCAGTCGACAGCCGTCGTTTAGGCCAGGACTGGGGAAGTAGTTCATAAAGGTCGGCAAACGGCCAACTCCTGCCAATCACCGCCAGATAATCAGGCAATAAAAACCCGCCGAAGCGGGTAAAGGGTGAATCATGCTAGATCAACTAACGTTAAGCTGACAGGAGCACTAGTTCGTGTGTGTTTTCAGCAGGG
>JARFQI010000133.1 GCA_029287855.1 Arenicellales bacterium
CTCAGACCACGTATGCCACCGACGAAATCAATCCGCGTATCGCGTCTCGGATCTGTGATATTGAGTACTGGCCCGATAAGATTGACATCGAGTAAATGGACATCCAGTTTTTCAACTGCACCAGTCGAATTTGCCAGTTCTGCATGCAGCGTCAGGCGATACCATTGGCCTTTCAGATACATGCCATATTCACCTTTTCTGCTAGGCCTTACCGCAGAACTCGATTTCTCTATATCGAATGACTGCCTGATCCGTGAAATAAATTCATCAATAGTCAGGCCATTTAAGTCAGTAATCACACGGTTGTAGTCAATTATATTTACCTGGTTATCCGGAAATAATACGGCCAGAAAATTCTCACAGGGGCTATCTTTATCACCTGCAGTGGTATCTTTCATTGCACAAACCCGGCTCGCTGCTGCAGAACGATGGTGTCCGTCTGCAATATAGAGATAATCCATTTGGCTGAATGCTGACTCCAGCTGGGCGACCCGTTGTGAATCATCAACAACCCAGAAACGGTGCCTGACACCATCATCGCTGGTCAGATCATACACCGGCGCTTGTTCTTTTTTCTGGTCTACCAGCTCATCAACGCTGTTCATCTGTCGGTATGTCAGAAACACCGGGCCGGTCTGCGCGCGCAGAGCCTTGATCTGGCGTACACGGTCATCTTCTTTTACAGGCCGGGTAAATTCATGTTTACGTATTACGTTCTTATCATAGGCCTCGATTGACGCGGCTGCTGCTATGCCGGTTTGCACATGTTCACCCATTGTCAGTTCATAGATATAAAAACAGGGCTGTTGGTCACGAATCAGAATGCCTTGATCGATCATCCTGGCAAAATTTTCTGCACCGCGCTGATAGACTGATTCGTCATAAGGATCAGTATCCTCTGGCAGATCGATTTCAGGCTTGGACACGTGCAGGAAGCTCCACGGTTTATTTCTGGCAAGTTCGCGGGCTTCCGCTGTATTGACGACATCATAGGGTGGCGCGACGACATCAGCGACCCTTTCTGTAACAGGCCGCAGGCCTCGAAATGGAGATAAAAGTTTCATAGTTTCCAGATTCGCCTCTTAGCAATCATAGATAGTGAATTATTCTTAATTTGCAGGATTATCTTAATAAGCAATTCATCGTGAAGATTCTTATCCTGCACAATCTGCCATTATACAAGATTGTTTTAGCTGAGATGACCGTAATATACTGCCAGCATATTAATACGATCATTGCTCAGGCCAAGCAAGCCAAATATCTGGAGAAAACTCATGACCGTACCGCTTTCAAGCACAGAACAGATCCGCCAGTTTCATGCCCGGTTCATCAATGCCGTGGCAGAGGCCTGCATGATGCCGGATGAAAGAAATCAACTTGAACCGCTGCTAAAACAGGCCGAGCAGGCTGGCTGGAAAGATTTGGTAAGCGTGATTCGAAAAATTTATGCCGGGCAGAGAGAAACCGGTATGCTGGAACTGCTTGATGAGGAAGACCGGGTTATTGCAAGCAGCATTCTGCAAGGCATCCAGAACCCCGCCAGCCTGCCCGACCCAGAAGCAAAGCCGGATGGCAGCATGGCCGCCCCTGGACTGGCATCAATGATACAGGCGGCAGCCAGTGGCAATGCGCAGGCCCTTTCTCTACTCGGCAATATGGGTGAGCAGATGTCAAAAGTTGGTGGCGACATGTCGCGCATTTCCGGTATTTTTCGCCGGCTGGTCAATGGTGAGCGTGATCCGGATGCACTGACAAAGGGAATGGCAAAACGGGCAGAGGAGCTGACCCTGTCAATTCTGGAAGAACTGGGTAAACTCGAAAAACATTAATCTTCGACCCTAAATGACATCAACTCTCAGGCTTCCCGCTGAATGGGAACAGCAAAGCGGAGTCCTGATCAGCTGGCCTGCTGCCTCGACAGACTGGCAGAACAACCTGGCTGATGCTGAAACAAGCTATCTTGAGCTGGCCGCGCTGATTGCCCAGAACAGTCATGTCTATATCTGCTGCCGTGATTCGACAACCCGACAGCACGTCCAGCAGCTCTGTTGCGATAATGGTATTCCTGCTGGCAAATGTAGCTTGTTTATCATCGAATATAATGACACCTGGACACGTGATTACGGTCCAATCAGTGTATACAGGGGTAATGAACTGGTTTGGCTGGACTTTGAGTTTAATGCCTGGGGCGGTAAATATGAGCACCAGGCAGATAATGAATTTACACGCTCACTTCACCGGCAATTCAATAGCTACAGAGCCCTTCAACATGTCAATTTTGTGCTTGAAGGCGGCAGTATCGATAGTGATGGTGAAGGTACGATTTTGACCACCAGTCAGTGTTTACTGAATCCTGCCCGAAATCCAGGGTTATCAAAAAAACAGATTGAAGAAAACTTGAAATCTTCACTCGGAATTCAGCGCATTCTATGGCTGGACCACGGCCATTTGCAGGGCGATGATACCGATTCACATATCGACACCCTGGTACGATTTTGCTCCCCCGACACAATCACCTATGTGCAGTGTACGGATTCTACAGACCCCCATTTCAAGTCCCTTTCTGCCATGGAAGCACAACTTAAATCCTTCAGGCAGATGGACGGCGGGATATACCGCTTTATTCCTTTACCTCTGCCAACTGCCTGCTTTAATCAGAAGGGACAGCGGCTTCCTGCTAGCTACGCCAATTTTCTGATTCACAATGGCAATGTACTGGCACCGGTTTATGGTGTTGATAGCGATTCTCTCGCTCTGGCTCAGTTGCAGCAATGTTTCCCACAGCACCGGATAGTTCCTGTACAGTGCAGATCATTGATAGAACAATTTGGCAGTTTGCATTGCATCACAATGCAAATGCTTTGAATTTTCCAGTTTCCCGGCGTTATGATAAGCACTGTTTTTATTCTGCTGGCTCAGCATCCAGACTAAACCTCATAATACTATCCACGAAGGACTTTCCGAGAATTCAATCCATTAATGATCAGATCGCATTTAAAAGCAGCACTTATCCAGGCATCGTTTTCAGATGATAGAGATGAGAACTGGCATAAACTAAAGCCCCTGCTGGAACAGGCAGCGGCCAGGGGCAATCAACTCGTTGTGCTTCCTGAACTTCATAACGGCGCCTATTTCTGCCAACATGAAGACAACAGGGAATTTACCCGGGCAGAAGCTATTCCTGGACCGACGACTGAATTTCTATCAACACTGGCAGCTCGACTGAGGCTGGTCATTATTGGCTCTGTATTTGAACGGCGGGCTGCTGGTCTTTATCACAATACTGCAATAGTTCTGGACAGTAACGGCAACCTGGCGGGCAGCTACCGTAAAATGCACATTCCTGATGATCCCGGGTATTACGAAAAGTATTATTTCACGCCGGGAGACACGGGATTTCAGCCTGTTCAAACCAGCCTTGGTAAAATCGGCGTGCTGGTCTGCTGGGACCAATGGTTTCCAGAAGCGGCCAGATTAATGGCTCTCGCAGGGGCTGAATGTCTCGTCTATCCTACCGCAATTGGCTGGGACCCAGCTGATGACGAGAATGAACAGCAACGACAGCTGGACAGCTGGGTAATTACCCAGCGTGCTCATGCCATCAGTAATGGCCTGCCCTTGCTGGCCGCAAACCGACATGGTCATGAGAGCGGCCCATCAAGCAATACGAATGGAATTGACTTCTGGGGCAACAGCTTTATCTGCGGACCACAAGGTGAAATACTGTCGCAGGCCGGAGTCAATGAAGACTGCCTGTTAGAAACTGAAATCAATATCGATCAATGTGAAAAAGTAAGACAAACCTGGCCATTCCTGCGCGACCGTCGCATTGATGCATACTCGGGTCTTACTCAGCGCTTTCTTGAAGATATAGCTGCTGGTATAACCAATGGCGAAAAGACAACAAATGGAGAGAAAAATGACTGATTGCCTGTTCTGTAAAATGGTAAATGGTGAAATAGCCCCCGATAAAGTCTATGAAGACGACGATGTTCTGGCATTCAACGACATCAATCCGGTCGCGCCAGTTCATATTCTGGTTATTCCGAAAAAACACATCTCCACCCTTAATGATGCAGAAGATGAAGACACAATGTTGCTTGGGAAACTCAACAGGGTTGCCACCGGGCTGGCCGAAAAAGCAGGTTTCGCCGGAGAGGGCTACCGCGTGGTAATGAACTGTAACGATGCAGCTGGCCAGGCAGTGCACCACATACATCTCCATTTACTGGCTGGCCGGCAAATGACCTGGCCTCCAGGTTGATCGTAAGCTATTAATTAATAAGATAAAAAGACCATAATCATGCTCAAACGAATCACTACTTTTTTTGAAAGCACTATGTCTGTGACGATCACAGATAATGCAGACAATGCCGAACACAAGAAGCAGATGGCAGCGGCGGCATTATTTATCGAAGTTTTGAAGTCAGATTACGAGCACCGAGATGAAGAATGGGCTGCAGTAGAAACAGCATTACATGACCTGTTTGGCTTAAGCAGCGATGAAATATCGCAGATTACTGACATGGCAGAAGAAGAAGTACATAACGCCACCTCATTGAACGGATTCACTCGCTGTATTAACGACCACTACAGTAACGAAGAAAAGATTAAAGTTGTTGAAATGCTATGGCGTATAGCTCTAGCCGATGGAGTGATTGATAAGCACGAGAACCACATCATGCGAAAAATTGGTGCCCTGCTATACATCCCTCATAAAGACTATGTACGTGCCAAGCAGCAGGCCAGACTTCATACATAAGCCATAAAAATAATAGAACACTGGAGGCAAGTATCAGGTTACAGGTGGAACGTAGCTCGTAACACCGGAGACTGGCCTGACTTTATTTTTTCTTCGCTGCTTCGGCTTCAATCAACGTATTTATCAGTTTTCTACTGGTTTCACTAAGCTGTGTAACCTGCTGCTTCAAGCTTGCTAACTCTGCTTCTATCTGCTCCTGGTACTTAGTCAGTCGCTGAACTTCGAGTTCTGCCGGGACACTCGGGGTAGTATTCGCCACAGTGACCCAGACAATCTTTTCATTATTCAGCTGGATTCTGGCAAAGTTATCCTTCCTCTCAAGAACACTCGCCTTTTCACCACATTTTAGCTTTTCCGGCATGATCTCAGCACCGGGTGCCGTATACGCGTCTACCAGGCAGGGTTCGGCTGACCTGAGATAAACCGCTTCATCTGCATAAGCAAAATGACACAGCAGCAGCCCTGTGATAAGTCTGACCAGGACTGTATAGTAAGTGTTGGGCATATATCGTCCTTACTGATTCGCTATTATGCAATTTCGAGAATCGCTGTTTTCATTGTCAGCATCTCGGGGCGCATACTCTATCATAAAAATGGCCTGTATTGATTTGACCTAGGCACCCAGGTTAGCAACAATCAGCAAATACCAGCACAAAAATGCAAAAGGAAAGAATTATGCTGCCACTGCATCTGATGTTCATATCAACGGCGAAAAAGTATTCTGGCAAAATCGCTATCGCCGATCGAAATATGCGAAAAAACATCACCTATGGAAGAGCACTGATTGGTGCACTGCTACTAGCAAGGAAATTCCGAAGGTATGAGAATGGCTATCTTGGCATCATGATCCCAAATTCCAGTGGCAGCATTCTCGCCATCATCGGAGCGCTGATTGCCGGCAAAGTCCCGGTCATGATCAATTATTCTACCGGTGCAGCAGAAAACTCGGAATTTGCACAACAAAAATGTAATTTCCACACCATTATTACATCACGGGCGCTGCTGGAAAAACTGGAATGCCGACTGGTACCAGGCATGGTCTTTATTGAGGACCTGGTTGCTTCAGTGACAATATTTGAGAAAATTCTGGCTGCAATAAAGTCACATCTGCCAGGTTTCCTGTTAAACAGCCTGGTACACAAAGCGGAACTGGATGATACCGCGGTAATCCTGTTTACCAGCGGCAGCGAGAAAGCCCCGAAAGCTGTTAACCTGAGCCATCGAAATATCGCATCAAACGTACTATCAGCGCATCAGTGTCTACACTTTTCCAACGATGACATCATGCTATGCAACCTGCCCTACTTTCACGTTTTCGGTTTCATGGCCAATCTGTGGTTACCGCTTTCGCTGGGCCTTAAACTGGTCCCCTATGCCAACCCGCTTGATTTCAAGACTATAGTGCGCATCATTCGTGAAGAAGAAGTCAGCCTCATGTGGGGAACGCCATTTTTCCTCAGGGGTTATCTGAAGCAGTCCCGCAAAGGAGACTTAAAATCTTTGCGTACTGTTGCTGCGGGCGCCGATAAATTACCCGCCCAATTACGCGAAGCCTATCAGAAAGAACATGGCATCGAAGTGCTCGAAGGATATGGAGTCACTGAAACCAGCCCACTTGTTTCAGTTAACCTGCCGGGTGCCAACAAGCATGGCAGCATTGGCCGGCCGGTTCCCGGGGTCCAAGTCAGAATCGTAGACATTGACACGCAAGAAGAGCTGCCGACTGGCGAAGAAGGCAAGATTCTTGTCAAGGGTGAACTGGTGATGAAGGGCTATCTTGATGATATCGAGGAAACCGCACTTAAGATCAAAGATGGCTGGTATGAAACGGGTGATATGGGCATGCTTGATGAGGACGGGTACCTCTGGCACAAGGGGCGCCTCAAGCGTTTTGCCAAAATTGGCGGTGAAATGGTGTCACTGGTCCAGGTCGAATCGGTACTTGAATCATTGCTGAAAGAAGGCATTGAGTGCTGTGTTGTAGAAATCCCTGATGCGCGCAAAGGTGCAATGATTGCTGTCGCTGTGGATAGTGAAATTAATGAAAAAGAGATTAGCAAACAACTGTCCGCCAAACTACCCGCAATAGCGATACCACGCAAATACCAGGTTTTTGAGACCCTGCCAAAAATGGGCAGCGGCAAGATTGATTTCAGATCGACAACTGAAATGGTCAAAGAAGCACTGCGAAAAGAATCAGCAGATAAACAGAAACCTGTGAATAAACACAACAACAAGAAAGCACAAAAGAAGAATCATGAACCCTGATAATTCTTATTGGAGCAGAGCTGGAGATACTGTCGTGCGTAGCGGATGTTCCAGATTAAGAACGATGAATTAGTCTTCACTAACACAGCAATGATAAGACACATCTCCATTCTGCTTTTACTGCTGCTACCTGTTTTTACCTCGGCCTCTGCAGACGACAGCGAATCAACCTGGTATCAGACACTGGACAACGGCAGTATTCAGATAACATTGTGGTTCTTCTGGTCTGAACGCTGCAGACACTGCCAGGAAGCGAGACCGGTGATCGAACAAATGGCTGATGAGCATGACTGGTTACAGCTGGAATCAAGGGAGCTGATCAACAGCCGTCAGAACCGTAAGCTGTTCTACAACATGGGTAAACGCTTTGGCAAGGAAGCGAAGTCGGTGCCTACATTTTTCTTCTGTAATACGATGATGGTTGGCTTTGAAAACAAAGCAACAACGGGAGAATTTATTCTTCAGCGGCTAAAGCAGTGTAAGTCTTCCATTGTATCGGGCAAAGGCATACCTGCATCCGTTAACCCTGAAAGAATCGCACTTTCACAGGCGACAGGAATCAACACAGACGGAATGTCTCTGCCTCTGATAACGGTAATCATTGCAGGACTGGATGCCTTCAATCCCTGTGCATTTTTCGTCCTGCTGTTTCTACTTAGCCTGATGATCCATGTCAACAGCCGCAGGCGAATGTTGCTGATAGGCAGTGTATTCGTCCTGTTTTCCGGCCTGATCTACTTTCTCTTCATGGCTGCCTGGTTAAATGTATTCCTGTTGATGGGCACCTTACGCTGGGTCACCATTATCGCCGGTATCGTCGCCACCACCATGGGTCTACTCAACATCAAGGACTACTTCATCACTGCTGGTCCATCACTATCGATCTCGGAAAAAGCCAGGCCAGGTCTGTTTGATCGCATGCGCAAACTGCTTAACGCCGAGAACCTGCCGGCAATGCTGGCCGGCACCGTTTTACTGGCAATCGCTGCCAATAGTTACGAGCTGTTATGCACCTCAGGTTTGCCTATGGTTTATACCCGTCTGCTGACACTGGAAGACCTGCCAATATCAAGTTACTATTTTTACCTGCTGCTCTATAACATTATCTATGTACTGCCTCTCCTGATCATCGTAATAGTTTTCGTCACAACCCTGGGCTCACGCAAATTACAGGCCCATGAGGGCCGTGCCTTAAAACTGCTTTCAGGTCTGATGATGTTTGCTCTCGGTCTGCTGCTAATCTTTGCTCCCGAGGTCCTCGGCAACCTGAAAGTAACTATTGGCATTATTTTATCGGCCATAGTCGTCGCTTTCCTCTCATATCGTTTTGGCAAACCAAAGCACGTGCCTGGTAACGAGTCAGAATAAAGTCAGCAGTGCTGGGAATGACGTCATCATTCCATCATGTTTGTTATCTGACATTGTCAGTCGCGCTTGATTTCAGCCCACTGCCGTCGCCGGAATTTACTAACGCCCAGGTCATCCGAGACTTCTTCAAGCTGCTCCCTATTGATACCCTTCCAGCGCAGACAGGAAGGGGTGTTCCCTGTTAGCGCCTGGTCCGAGACGACAGTTAATCGTCGCGCAAGGCGTGCATCGTTTTCATGCTCAGTCAACAGCTTCCTGATTCTCACCGCTCCCCTGAGGCCACAGTTCTCCACCTCATGCAGATGCTCATAGATCCCCTCCAGACTCCTGTATCGCTGCAAAAGACCTGCCGCTGTCTTTGCTCCAATACCTGGGATACCCGGAATATTGTCGACCGTGTCACCTGCCAGTGCCAGCAGGTCTGCAATCTGCTCTGGTCTGACACCAAAACGCTGTTCTACGCCATAATTATCGAGCTGAATATTGCGTGCGTAATCCCACCATCGGTCATGTTTGCTTTTTAATAGTTGAGTAAGATCTTTATCCGACGTAATAATCGTGACAGGATGTCCTTCAGTTGCCATCATCGAAGCCATGCTGCCAAGAATATCATCGGCTTCGAAACGGTCGCTGGAATACTCAGAAATCCCCAAAGCCCTGGTTAAGCGTCGGCATAGGTCAAACTGGTACTTTAGTTCGGCGGGAGCCGGTTCCCTGTTGGCCTTGTAGGCCGGGTATATTTCGTTGCGAAAAGACGTCGCTAAGCTGCCATCGAAGGCACAGGCGATATGCCGAGGCTTCAGCTGATGTAACAGGCTGGTCAGAAAGTCGGCGTAACCATGCACAGCATTCACAGGACAGCCTTGGCTGTCAGTTACATCCACCGGATAGGAATACCAGGCACGAAATATATATATGCTGGCATCGACCAGGTAAGCACGATTCTTTAAGTTTTTTTCTGACCGCATATCAATGAGTACTGGCACAGTGTTCGATAATTCAAGATAATCAGCAGCCGACAAAGGAGTTATACATGGCGCAATACATCTACACTATGAACCGGGTCAGCAAGATCGTACCGCCCGGCCGCAAAATTCTTGAGGACATATCCCTGTCATTCTTTCCTGGCGCAAAGATAGGTGTGCTCGGACTCAATGGTTCAGGCAAGTCGACGCTTTTAAGAATTATGGCAGGCATCGATACTGAAATCGAGGGTGAAGCCCGACCGCAGCCGGGAATTAACATTGGCTTTTTATCGCAGGAACCTCAACTGGATGAGTCGCTCGATGTAAGGGGAAATGTTGAACAGGGAGTAGCGGAAACTAAAGCCTTAGTTGATCGTTACAACGAAGTTTGTGCGCGCTTTGCTGAACCGATGGATGATGACGAAATGAATGCCCTGCTGGAAGAACAGGGAAAACTCCAGATGTCGATCGAGACAGCCGGAGCATGGGAACTGGACCGGAAGCTGGAGATCGCCGCCGATGCCTTACGCCTGCCGCCCTGGGACGCTGATGTCAGTAAATTATCTGGTGGTGAACGTCGCCGGGTTGCCTTATGCAAGTTACTGTTATCGGCACCCGACATGCTGCTACTTGACGAGCCGACTAACCACCTTGATGCAGAATCCGTTGCCTGGCTGGAACGCTTCCTGGCCGAGTTCCCGGGCACTGTAGTGGCTGTCACCCATGATCGCTACTTCCTCGACAATGTCGCGGAATGGATTCTTGAGCTGGATCGTGGACATGGACTGCCGTTTAAGGGGAATTACTCTTCCTGGCTGGAACAGAAAGAGGAGCGCCTGCAACAGGAAGAACGCCAGGAATCTGCCCGCCAACGCACCATCAAGGAAGAACTCGAATGGGTGCGCAGCAACCCCAAAGGCCGCCGGGCCAAGAGCAAAGCCCGTCTGGCACGCTTCGAGGAGCTATCCTCGCAAAGCACGCAGCAGCGCAATGAGACACATTCCCTGTATATTCCGCCCGGACCCCGTCTTGGTGACCTGGTGATTGAAGCAAACAACCTTTCAAAATCATATGGAGATCATTTGCTGTTTGACGATCTCAGCTTTAACCTTCCCAAGGGCGGTATCGTCGGCATAATCGGTCCGAATGGAGCGGGTAAAACCACCCTGTTCCGCCTGCTAACCGGAAAAGAAACACCCGATAGTGGAACCTTAAGTGTCGGTGAGACGGTTAATATTGCCTATGTCGACCAGTCACGTGATGCATTGGACGACAACAAGACAGTATGGGAAGAGATATCAGATGGCCAGGAACAGATCATCGTTGGCAATTACCAGACCGTATCTCGTGCCTACGTCAGTCGCTTCAATTTTCGCGGCGGCGATCAGCAGAAAAAAATTGGCGACCTGTCCGGTGGAGAAAGGAACCGTGTGCACCTCGCCAAGCTGTTAAAGAGTGGTGGCAACCTGCTGTTACTTGATGAGCCCACCAATGACCTCGATGTTGAAACCCTGCGTGCACTCGAAGAAGCGATCCTCGGCTTCCCCGGCTGTGTCGTCGTGATCTCCCATGACCGTTGGTTCCTGAACAGAATCGCCACACATATTCTGGCTTACGAAGGTGATAGTAAAGTCACCTGGTTCGAAGGAAACTTTGAAGACTATGAAGCTGACCGAAAACGTCGCCTGGGTGACGATGCTGACCAGCCGCACAGGATTAAATATCGGCGAATAGAAGGGTAGGTTTTCTTTTTCTGATTAGTGCCCGCGCACAGCTGTTTGTTTCGCCCTTTATTGGCGAGTGGCTTTTTTTTTAATCTGCAATTAGGCTTTTCTTTGTTTTTCGCCCTGTAGGGCGAGCCCCTTTTCTTTGAGTGGCCAAAGAAAAGGGTCCCAAAGAAAGGCCACCCTGCCGTGTTGGCCTACGGCTGCTCTGTGCGCTTCAGCTTACAGCGGGCGCTGCGGAACTCGCTGCACTCAGACAGTCCTCGCGCTTATCCACTCTAAGCTTCCAGTGCTCGACAACACAAAAGGGAAGTAAGATCAAAAAACCAGGTCAACACCGTCCCGCTGACACCTCACACGAAAGAACAATCCTCCCGACCACACAGCCGTCATACCGGCGCAGGCCGGTATCCAGAATCTTTAAAGAATGGATTCCGGCTAGAACCATGCCGGAATGACGAATATGGTTTATTCTTTAGTCTTTAGTTCTTGATCTTAAAAAACCTCCCGTTCAGGTTCGC
>JARFQI010000168.1 GCA_029287855.1 Arenicellales bacterium
CAGGAACCCGGTCATGCATCAGGGCCATATTGGCGATAAGTTTGTCCTTATCATAAGTATTATCAATGCTCTTCAACAATACAGTGCGTACGCCAATGACCGTAATTCCAAGCAGTAAAATTGTCAGGGCTATGTAACGCAATAATTTAGTCCAGTTTACTTTGAGCAGCCCACTCATGGAAAAAGCGCCCAGCAGTGTCAAAGTAAGCGTGAACATGGCCGCCAACAATGTAGCGAAACGTCCGTTGATGACCCCCGTAGTGATAAATAGCTGGTAAAGGTCACCGGGTATACGCATGATATCGAGCAAAAAGGGTATGGCGAGGTTCACATTGGCAAATAGACTCGCTATACCGGTTCCTACCAGCAACGGGTAATCTTTCACTTCGACGGCATAACCTGAAAACCAGCCTGCGAAGAGTACAAAACTCAGGGTAAACAACTTGCCGGCATGCGGGAAATTGAACGACGCCGGTACAATGACCTCTACAGATGAATCGGCTGCAGCTTTGTCTTCTGCATAACGGCCAATCAAGTTTTTGCTCTTCTCCATCAGGAGCGGCAGCACTACGAAAAGGCTGCCGGTGGCAAATGCGGTGACCAGCGCATCTTTTGTCGAGCCGACGACGTCCCGGTAACTTAGAGGTGTTAGTGCTGTTACTAGTCCTGGCAGTACCCACAATGCCATTACCAGGGATAGCGCTATATATGAATAGATATAGACTTCCAGACTAATGAAGTCAGCGAAGCTGAGAGTACCGGAGGCGCTGGCCATGATGGCAAATACACCAATCGGGGTCAGGTCCACAACAAAGTTGGCGATACGTGTCAGTAAATCGATGATCAGTGACATGCCGCTCAGCAAAGAGTCCTTTTTTTTGACACCAATCAGAGCAACGCCGAGTGCAATACTAAACAACACGACAGCGGGGACAAGATTATTGGCCAGGGCATGGAATGGGTTTGCGGGGATGTATAGGCCAAGGAAATCTACCTCTATCTGTGACTCGACCATTGCTGCACTATAAAATGTAGAGCTGTCCCAGTCTGGAAATGTATAGGGGAAGAGAAAGGTTACCGCTATCGTGATTGCCCATAATAGAAGCAGAATCAAACCGCCTTTTTTGGCCAGTAGCAATGCGTCGTGATAACTTAAACTTCCAAGACCCAGAACCAGGGATAGCATTACATAAGGCAGTACAGTCATCTGTAATAGCTTGATCCAGACTTCGCCAACTACTTCGAGGAAGCCGACCATTTCGCCAAAAAACAAACCAGTGATAAGACCCAGCCCCATGGAGAGAAAAATCATAGAGGATAGACTGAGTTTGAACTTGTGCGGAGGGCTATTCGGCATCCTATAATGGAGTTATATGAGTAAGATTAAAAAATCTGCTGACCAGGTATGAAAGGTTTTATTTAGAGGGAAAAGACAATAGTATAAAACCTGTCCAGCATAAAGAATTATACAGTTTCAAAATGATGCCTGGCTAATATTCAATGCTTTTGTCCAGTACAAGAACCCACGAGGCCTCACCCTGGGTCAATTTGTATTGCAGCTGACGTGTAAGCCCGGTTGGCATTGCATTAGTATCCCCTTTTCTATAGACAGGAAATCGTCGCCCGAGAATATTCTCAACGACAGCGAACTCATCGTGTCCCATGTAACCACGTGAATTTTTCGGATCATTTTCAATTGGCGGTAAATAAATTTCACTCAGTGACTTTTTATTATTAACGGCGTATGCGATTAACTGACCATACGACCCGCTTCCTGCAGAGTTTATATAAACATAGATCTCCGGTGATCCATCGACATTCAAATCGGCTATCTCTGCGTTCGTTACCGTTCCATCAATTTCCCGCTGTATGACTGAGTTATCAATACTCAGTCCAGCCGGGACAATAACCAGCTGGTTTATTGACCCCTGGTTTGGGCTTGTGATGTGAAACGAAATACCCTGAAGTTCAAGTTTACTGTCAAAGCCACCCGGCGGTTGCGACGTTGGATCTTCTGCTGTCCCGTCTATCCTGATATCCAGCGTGTAATTTGCCTTTTCGTTTCGTCGTGCCGCGCTACGCATCATATAGACCTGTACCGTGTAAACTCCATCAAGCGGAAGCGTGCCGCTATATTGGTTGCCATTTACTGACCCAATGTACATCGCTTCACCGCCAGGTGCCTTTCCTGGTGCAAAGATATTGAAGTAATTGGCGGTGTTGTTGCTATTCAGCGCAATCGTCATTGATTGTCCGGCCCTGGCACTGAGCCTGTAGTTAATAGACTGGTGACCGGATATTGTATCTTTTATCGTCACCCCGTTGCTGCCGGGTGCAAATTGCACCTTCTCGTCGCGTACATCTTCTGCGTATCCCGGAAAGGAAAGCATGGCCAGTCCGATTGCTAGCATCAGTAATGCTGATTTCATGAATACCCCTGATATCAATGCTCCCATGGTTACTTCATTTTTTTCTTCAGGTAACCATGAAATTTCTATGTAAGTCATGTTATTACATTCTGAAGGGCAAGCAAAGTTGATTCATTTATCCAACCAGAGCATGGATTTCTGATATATCCTGAACAGAAATTACTGGTATCGTTCCAGTCACTTTGATCGATTGCTATTATCTAACTACAATGTTACAAATTGAAGTTTAAGGTTCATTAGATTTGAAGATTGAAGGCCTGGTCATAGGCTTATGTCTTTCCTATAAATGACAACTATAAATATTTTCCTGAGGTAGTTTCACTATGCAGTACCGCATTCTGTATTTTCTTACGGTGTTAATTCTGTTTGCTCCAGTTTCTTTTGCTAAAAATGCAGATTCTGCAGACGAATACAAAAACTGGATTCAGAAAATGAAAACCAGTGAACAGGGGCCCTTTGACCGTATACGGTGGTTTTGTAGTGATGGTACTGTGCTGCCTCCGAAAGCCTACGCATGCAGTCAGCACGGCGGTGGTCATCAGCATGGCGAGCTTAGCAAGCATGCACAAACTTTACGCAGCAATGGTTACTGGATTGCAAATATTCTGGCCGGGATCGATGCAAAGAAAACTGTCGGCGGAGACGATTTTCAGGACCACTACAACCAGCTGCTGATCGAGAAGTTCCTGATCACTGTTGATGATGGCTGGATCATGCGCAAAGCACAGTTCTACCGTGGAGCCATTCAGGAAGAAGATGAACGTGAAGGTGCCCGTGATTTGCTAATTACAATGATTGCACAGCCGCAATGGACAGGATTACGTTTTCCCGCCTTGCGTATGGGGGCGCGTTTACTTCCACATGGTCAGGACAATGCTTCTGTACAAAAAGTTCGCCAGCTGGCCGCTTCGCTTGCAGAGTCTGATAAAGGATTCAAGCCTCTGCGTGTCAAAATACATGGCTCGCCCGATGCCGGTGATGCTGCAGATGTACGTGAATATGCCAGCAATATAAAAAACAAAGAAAAGCAGTCCAAATACCTGCAACTGGCTGATGAGATAGATCAGGTATACCGGGCTGCACCATTCACGGATTTGCTGGAACAAAATGCAGCCGTATTCAGCGGAGGGCCGTGGCTGCAAGAGATTCTCCGCGATGCAGCAAAGTCCTATGCAGAGGAAGATACGGCTGCCAACCATTATAAAGTAACAGCTAAATTGCTGGCTGATTTACGGCGTTCTTTGAACAGAGTAAAA
>JARFQI010000052.1 GCA_029287855.1 Arenicellales bacterium
GGTTCTTCACCCAGTTTGCCTGGTAGCAATAGCGAGCAGGAACCACCCGATCCCATCTCGAACTCGGAAGTGAAAATGCTTAGCGCCGATGATAGTGTGGGGTCTCCCCATGTGAAAGTAGGTCACTGCCAGGCTTTTAAATAAAAATACCCGTCCTTGTGACGGGTATTTTTTTGTTCAGAGAATCTTTAATTAGCTAATTAATAATTTGACCTGGTGTAGTAAATTAAGATTCTTTTATGTCTGTTGAGGGGATATATTTCACGTCCATCTGCCAGAGACTGGAGAATTATTGTTTAAATTTTGTATAAGCAGTTCTGTCTAACGATGCAATAGTACTGTTCTAGCGGACGTTTTCCGGCACTAATCCTCTGCTTCGCAGGCAGTTGTCATACTCAGTTTTATAGTTTGCTTCGCCAGTCACGGCATTTTTCTTATCCTGGTTCTTTTTCAGGCCACCAGCAGCAGCACCTGCTGCGGCACCAATTGCCGCCCCTTTAAGTAGACTCTTGCCCTGGATAGCACGCACTGTTGCGCCACCCGCAGCTCCAACGCCAGTGCCCTTGGCTACTGTACTGCCCGATTTGGATTTTGTAGGATCATAGCCCGACTTTTCAGCTGCCTGGTGATGACAAATCTTTTTCGAATCAGCAATCGGATCAGTTGTCTGGGCCGTGGCAGCAGAAGATAAAGCAAATAAGCTTATAGAGATAATGAGAGTAGTTGTGTTTTTCATTTTGACAGAAATATGATTTATGTAATGTTTAAAAGTAATTGTAGTGTTTTCGTTAACGCGATGAGCCACTATCCTGATCAGCTCTTTGAAAGCACAGCAATCTATGAGTATATCGCATACAGTTCGAACAAACCTCTGTCGACCATGCAGGGAAAATTATAGCAAATGGATAGTATACAAACTTTAGATAAAATTTCAGTGGCCCCGATGATGGATTACACCGATCGTCATGCCAGGTATTTATTTCGTTTATTGTCACCACACTCGATTTTGTATACTGAAATGATTAATGCTAAAGCATTGCTGTATGGGAATCATGAAGATTTACTAAGATTTAATGATGAAGAACATCCGCTGGTAATTCAGCTAGGCGGATCAGACCCAGGTGAAATGGCAAATGCGGCAAAGCTTGCTGAAAATGCAGGTTATGATGAAATAAATATAAATGTCGGATGTCCAAGTGACCGGGTTCAATCAGGGGCTTTCGGCGCCTGCCTGATGGCGACGCCAGAACTTGTAGCAGAGATATACTCTACCATTCAGTGTTCAGTCGATATTCCTGTAACAATAAAACACCGCATCGGCATAGACGATCAGGATAGCTTTACTAATCTTGAAGGTTTCGTCCTGACTGCCGTGGATGCGGGCTGCAGCACATTTATAGTTCATGCCAGAAAAGCATGGCTAAAAGGGCTGTCGCCAAAACAAAACCGGAATATCCCGCCGCTGGATTATGCGCGTGTGTACCGCTTAAAACAGGATCACCCTGAACTTAGAATCATAATCAATGGCGGGATTAAAACCAAACAACAGGTTAGTGATCACCTGCAGCACACTGATGGTGTGATGATAGGAAGAGAAGCCTATAACCAGCCCTGGCTGCTTAGTGAACTGGAGATCTCTTTATATCAGGAAAGGCAGGCATTGCTTAGCCGCGGTGAGGTTCAGCAGAGATACGCTAGCTACATTCATAATGAACTTTTATCAGGCACTTCAGTACATGCACTGGTTAAGCCTTTATCAGGCCTTTATCATGGTATGGCAGGGGCAAGGCAATGGCGCCGGATGTTGTCAGAAACTGTACAGAATAGCGAAAAAAATATATATGATCTGCCACAACTGGTTGCAGAGTTTAGAAGTTAAAAGTGATACTGATATGATGGCTAATTGTATTTTTACTTTTTACTTTCTTTTTTCATCAATATTAGAATAAGTAGTACCGAAGGCAAGCCAAGTGCAGCTGCATAGAGGAAAAATACCGGGTAGCTGGTGGTATCGACGACAACACCGGAGAAACCACCAATGAACTTGGGTAGTAATAGCATGATAGAGCTGAATAAAGCATACTGCGTTGCTGTATAGGCGCGATTTGTCAGGCTGGATAGATAGGCGATAAATACTGTCCCAGCGAGTCCCCCTGCTAAATTATCTGCACCGACTACAAGGATTAGCCAGATTACCAGGGGCTGTTGTCCCGCCAGCCAGGCAAATAAAAGGTTCGTCGCAATCACAATAATAGCCCCGGCAAGCAACATGCGCATGACGCCATAGCGAACTACCAGGACACCACCTAAAAGGGCACCGGATATCGTGATGAATTTCCCTACCAGGCCGCTGACAATCCCAATCTCGGATCCGCTATAACCCATGTCCTGGTAAAACGGAAAGGCCATTACACCCAGTGTAATATCGCTCATTCTGAAAACAGCGATAAACGTTAAAATTAATAACGCATTCCAGCCATTGCGAGCAAAAAAATCAGCAAATGGACAGATAACAGCACCGACAAACCATGCCTGCAGATTTCTTATTTTCTCCGGAAGATGCTGTTTACGCTCCAGTAATGATAGAACCCTTTTTTCAGTTGCCCACTCCTGGTCTCTGAGAGTGTGATCTGGTTCTGAGATAATGAAGGTACTGATGATGCCAACACTCATGCAGCATGCCATCGACAGATATGCGACTGACCAGGAGAAATAATCGGCAATAACAAAAGCCATGCTGCCGGCAAGTATCATACCGATACGATATCCGAGCTGATAAGTCCCTGCCATTGCTCCTTGATATTCATCGTCAATAGCCTCGATTCGCCATGCATCAATAGTGATATCTTGTGTTGCCGATGAAAAAGCAGTCAAAACCGCAAAAAATACTATACTCGTCAGGCTGATTTTCGGATCAAACATGGATAGACAGACGAGTCCTGTAATAATGCCTATCTGTGCCAATAGCATCCAGCTGCGACGTTGACCCAGTGCCCGAGTCAACACTGGCAGGGGCAGTCGATCAACCAGAGGTGACCAGAGAAATTTCAGGCCATAGGCCAGGGCAACCCAGCTGACGAAACCGATAGTAGTTTTATCGATACCTTCACTGTTTAGCCAGGCAGACAGCGTGCCGAACACCAGCAGGATAGGCAGGCCAGCAGAAAAGCCAAGAAATAACATGGCAAGAACTTTCGGGTTCTTATAGATCTGGAACGATGTATTCCAGTCATGTAGGGGAGGCATATACATGAAAGTATAATTAATCAGCTTTGTTAATGAAGTTTTTATTTTCTAAGGCATATGCCGTGTAGCAACTGGATTTAATCGTGAGATCCTCTTTTATTCATATGGCTGGCTATCTGTGATATCACCAGTCAGAGTAATAACATCGGCCAGAGACTAGGATGTAAACAAAGGTTCTTTGGAATTATTAGCGGTAATAATATCGTCAGTATGCCAGAGGTTTAACTGGACGTCCCGACTATATAATAGCGTTCATCTATTGGCAGGGTCAGGACGTTTTCTTGCGGAAACGGTAGAGTGCGATCTCACCAAATAGATTGGGGAAGAGTTTCAGTCCTGGACCCGCTTTATGATTATGCCTGACCGCACGTTGTTCAAGGATCTCGATGCCTAGTTTATCGCAGAGCTCCTCAAAATCTTTTAATGTGCATAGATGAATATTGGTTGTATTGTACCATTCCAGCGGCAATGTCTTATTAACAGGCATTCTGCCACCTAGACCAAGTTGAATTCTTGAGGTGATATAGCCAAAGTTTGGAATAGTGACGATTCCTTCGGCACCGACGCGCAACATTTCACCCAGTAGGCGATGGGGGTAGTTTGAAGCCTGTAAAGTCAGTGACAGGATAACGAAGTCAAAAGAGTCTTCATCAAAATCAGAGAGACCCAGGTCGAGATCTCGTTGGATGACGTTGATGCCTGCCTTGATGCACTGGCTGATGTTTTTATCATCTATCTCGATACCATAACCAGAGACTCCCTGGTTAATTGATAACTCCTGCAATAATTCGCCATTTCCACAACCAAGGTCGAGGACTCTGGAATTGGGCTTAATCCAGTCACAGATAACCTGAAAATCAGAACGTGACAGACTCATTCGGTACACTCACTGGCAACACGATCCATATAAGCGCTAAAAACACTCAGATACTGAGGCAGCGCGAGCAGGAAGGCATCATGGCCATGATGAGATTCAATCTCTGCGTAGGACACGTTGAGGTCATTATCATGCAGTGCTTTGACTATTTCATGGGACCGCTGTGGTGAAAAACGCCAGTCACTGGTGAACGATATGACAAAAAAGTCTGCACTGGCCTTTTCCAGAACCGCCGACAGGTCGCTGCCTGAAGAGGCGGCAGGGTCGAAATAATCAAGTGCTTTGGTCATCAGCAAGTAGGTGTTGGCATCAAAAGTGCCAACAAAGCTGTCTGCCTGATGTCGCAAATAGCTCTCAACCTGGAATTCAATTCCATAATCGAAATTAATCGACCCTTCACGTAAAGCGCGGCCAAACTTTTCTGCCATGATATCGTCAGACATGTAAGTCAGGTGACCAAGCATGCGGGCTATGCGTAATCCACTCTCGGGAATAGTATTGTGTTCGTAATAGTGACCTTCATGAAATGCAGGGTCCGTGCGGATTGCCTGTCGTGCCACTTCATTAAATGCAATGTTTTGAGCAGTCAATTTTGATGCTGCGGCGATCACTATGGCATGTCTCAGGCTATCCGGAAAATCAATCGCCCACTGTAGTACCTGCATGCCACCCAGGCTGCCGCCTATAACAGCTGCCCATTGTTTGATGCCGAGCTTCTGTGTAAGCCTGCTTTGAGACTCAACCCAGTCAGAGACGGTTACAATAGGGAAATCTGGACCATAGGGTTTGTTTGTTTTGGGGTTGATTGATTTTGGTCCGGTGGAGCCATTGCATCCGCCAAGATTGTTGACACCAACAACATAGAAACGGTTGGTATCTATTACCTTGCCGGGACCAACGAGGCTTTCCCACCAGCCTGGCTTGCGATCTTCCATGCTGTAATATCCAGCAAGGTGATGAGTACCACTCAGGGCATGACAGACCAGAATGGCGTTGTCACGTGATTCATTCAATTCACCGTAGGTTTCATAAACCAGCTCATAGGAATCCAGTATTTCGCCACAATCAAGAGAAAGTGGTTGATCAAAATGGAAGGTCGAGGATTTGACCAGACCAATAGAGTCCTGGGGTATTGTTTCGGGCATCTTTAGCAGGGCTTAGTCAGTATCTGGTTTGAGTCTTTGTTTAGGTTAGCGTTGATTATAGTTGGTCACTGCTTCAGAGAATATAGCAAGCGCAGCGACGGTGAAAGCTAGATTTAATTCATAGCTGAATCACTCTGTGTTCTGGATGCGCGCAAGGATTCGCTGCAGCGTCATGGTTTTGTCTCGCAACTCAGCAAGATCTTCTTCAATGGCTGTGATACGCTGTTCCAGATTGCTGTGGTTAGTTTTCAGCTTTTCAATGTTAGAAAGACGCCGACCTATTTGTTCTTTATGCTCTTCAATCTGTGTCGAGATTGGCTGCAAAATAGCTTTCGACCATGCCCTGAGTGCATAATTGGTCTCATCCAGAATGCGCCTGGCGCGGCTCGCCATAGTAATGAAAAAACGTTTTATTACATAATGCTGTTCTGTAACAACAAGCATCATGCTGTCACGGAATTGCTCGCCGTCCATACGCAAATGCATGAAATCTTCTATGAATGGCTCAATGTCAAATTCAGGCGGTACATTCATCTCAAGGTTATGCCTTGTTTTGAATTCCTCGTAGATACGGTCGACCAGTTCGCTGAGCTTAACAGCACCACTGTTAACTTCAGAGAGGCGGTTTTCTGCCTGGTCAAAAAAATCTGCCATGCCGCGCTTCAGGCCGAATGTATTCCATGTTTCCTGCATTGATATGCGAGATGCACCGATCATAAAGTCGATATTTTTACTGCTCAAATGCTGGCGCAGGCGTTTGGCCTGGTCGTTCATTATGCGCACTGTTTTGTGATAATCGTCCATCGCCTGTGACAATTGTTTACTTTGGCTCTGTAACTGTTCGCTCAATGTAACCAGGACGCTTTTACTTTGCCCCCTTAAGTTAAGGATTTCATGGCGCTCTTTAACTAGCGTGTTCAAGCGTGAAAGATAGACATCCCTGGTGGACTTGACCATGACACCAAGTTCCCGCTGTACTTTTTTCTGGATTAGTGATTGTTTCTTATCAATCAGATCTACAGAGAGTTTATCTTCAAGTTTTGGCAGTCCGCTTCGATTCAGCATGAGACGGTCATTCTTAATCTTTGCAATAAGACCTTTCTGTGCGGACACTGGAACTACCAGGTCTTCATCAATATCAAGAATACGCGAAGTTTCTTCAATTTGTCGCCTGATGTTGGCCTGGGTAAAGGCGTCATCATGTAAGTCGTCCCACATGGTGTCAATTTTGTTTAAAACCGCCATAACGTTCTGTTCACGAGGGTTTAAAGAGAGCGTGATGTGATTGCGCCAGATATCCATATCTGATCGTGTGACGCCTGTATCGGCTGCCAGAATGAACATGATGGTATGGGCCATCGGCAGCATATTAAGAGTTAACTCAGGCTCTGTACCGAGGGCATTCAGGCCCGGCGTATCTAGAATGACCAGCCCACTCTTCAATAGCGGATGCGGATAATTAATGACTGCATGCCGCCATACAGGTACCTGCAGCTTATTATTCTCTTTCAAGTCGAGAGTGTGGGGAGGGAATCCGAGTTCTTTCGCTTCCTGTTCAGAGATTTCTTTTGTCTGTATAAGCTGTAATAAGGCTTCGCTCATCTGCTCAGGAGAGTCAATGTCCAGTTCTGTGCGAGACCAGTTAACGGCAGCTTCTTTGTATTCATCGATGGTTAGTGATGACTTTCTTGTCTCTATTGGCAGCAGCTGGATAAAAGGCGGTTCTTTTTCATCATAACGAATTTCTGTTGGACACATGGTTGTGCGGCCAACAGATGATGGCAGCAGACGTTTTTTATAATCAGCAAAGAATATGCTGTTGATCAGCTCAGTCTTGCCTCGTGAGAATTCGGCAACCAGGGCGAGCACGATTTTGTCTGACTTTAATGACTCAATCAGTTCCAGTATGCGAAGTTCGTCTTCGCCTTCAAGCAGGTCTTCATCATCCAGCCAGCTTTTATATGCTTCCAGTTCAGTCAGCAGGTCATGGCGCCAGTTCGAATAGCTGTCCAGTTTTCTCTGTAATGCAGTTGTTGTCATAAAGTTCGTCTACTGATACGCCATAAATTAAATGATCATTGATGTTTCTGCCGCAGAGTTATTCTGTAAACTCCAGTCCCGGTAATTCTGGCAAACGGCCGGGTTTATTAATCAATACAAGCTTTTTCGAATTGCTGTGACCGCGCAATATCTGTACGTACGATTTCGGCGTACGAAATTCTTTTGAGAGAAATTTAATAATGGCTTCGTTTGCCTTGCGATTGACTGCAGCGGCCATGATGCGAAGCTTGATCCTGTCTTCTAATATCTCGGCAAATTTGTTGTCACTTGCTCTTGTCTTTACCTGTAATCTTAGCTGTAAACCCTCGGGTTTCCAATGGTACCAGTGTTTATTTACCATGAATATCGTCTTAATTACATAAGCATACGTGCACCAATATCAAGTATTGGTTGAACAATCAAGCGTAGCAACAAGCCTAGTATCAGGAATACGATCATTGGCGACAGATCGAGCATGCCAATAGGTGGAATGAATCGCCTTGCCGGACGCAGCATAAAATCAGTCAGGCTGGCTAAAAGTGCGGTCATGTGATTGTACAGCTGTGGATTGATCCAGGAGATTAAAATACGGGCAAAAACTGCAAACATAAAAACGTAAATGGTCATTTCGAGCAATTTTCCTATTGCCAGAACAACAAGGCCCGGTAGTGATACCGGTGTTCCATAAAGCAGTGAAATCAACAGCAGTTCCAGCATCTGCAAGACCATCATAAGCACCAGAGAGGCGATATCTATACCGGCGAAACCGGGAATTACCCGGCGAAAGTGCTGCAAAATCGGATTGGTCACCGTGACGATGAACTGTGATATCGGGTTGCGAAAATGCGCCCTCAGCAGCTGGAACAAAAAGCGTAGCAGAACAGCCAGGATATAGAGTCCAAACACGGTCTGAATTAGAAAGGCAGCACCATTTGCCAGGTATTGTCCTGTCATGTCTTGATACTCAGTTCGTCACCCATTTCTCGCGCACGATCAACAGCAGCATTTATGGTGCTTTGAAATAATTTCTCAATGCCACCTTGTTCGAGCTGCTTCAGTCCCTGTTCTGTTGTACCGCCCGGCGAGGTAACCTTCCGGCGTAATTCTGCAGGCGAGTCTTCCGACTCCACCGCCAGTTTTGCAGCCCCAAGTACCGTTTCTATAGCCAGCAGGCGACTGGTTTCACGTGCCAGGCCAGCCAGCGTAGCTGCCTCTTCCATGGCTTCAATGACTTTGAATATATACGCCGGCCCACTGCCTGAAAGGGCAGTGACAATATCCATCTGTGACTCATTTTCAAGCCAGACGGTAATTCCTACCGAGCGCATGATTGATTCCGCCTGGTTTTTCTGTTCATTGCTGACGCGGTGGTTGGCATACAGGCCGGATGCTCCGGCACGCACCAGTGCGGGTGTGTTCGGCATGACGCGAACAATCGCTAGCTCTCCCCCTAGCCACTGCTCAAGGTCTACACTTCTGACACCGGCAGCAATTGAGATGATTGAAGGCTGCTTCGCCTGTATGATGTCGCGAAGTGGCAGGGCGATCTGCTGCAACAGTTGTGGCTTGACAGCAAACAGCAGCAAGTCTGTCCGTTCCACAAGCTCAGCATTATCTGCTACACAATTGACACCATATTTAGCCAATAGCAGGCTGCTTCGGTTATTATCCGGTTCGGAGACATGAAGTAATGATGCCTTATGACCGCTGGCAAGCAATCCACCGATAAGGCTTTCCGCCATATTGCCACCACCAATAAATCCTATACTGTTCATGATTGAGTCTGTCTACTATGTTGAGTTAAGAGTTGTGTAAATAGCATTTTCGCATAATCCATGATCATACTTCCTGGGTTCATTTTCCTCCATCTCTACTAATCCAGCCTTTGTAGTCGTAGCGTAGCTGTGAAGTAAAAATGGGTTTTATTTAACTTTCTCTTTTATATAGTCACGGGGCCCGAAAAGAGCAGTGCCCACTCTTATCATGGTGCTTCCTTCAGCAATGGCAAGTCCAAAATCACCGGACATACCCATGGACAGAGTGTCTACACTATCGTATTGACGCTTCAGTATGCTATACAAACGGTACATTTCACGAAATGCCATTTTTTGTTTCTCAGGATCTGTGGTGTTTTCAGGGATAGCCATCAACCCCCGCATTACTATCCCTGGCAACGAGTTTATCGCCTCAGCCAGGGGAAGCAGGTCCTCCGGAAGTACACCACCTTTGCCAGTTTCCTGACTCATCCGTACCTGTATGCAGACATTAATAGCTTTTTTATCTGTGGGTCGCTGGGCCGACAGGCGCTCGGCAATGATGAGGCGATCAATACTTTGTACCCAGTCAAAGTTTGCTGCAACAGCAGCTGTCTTATTGCGCTGTATCTGACCAATAAAGTGCCATTCCAGTTCGAGGTCTGCAAGCTGTTGTATTTTATCCAGAGCTTCCTGCAGGTAATTTTCACCGAATGCCTTTTGGCCAAGACTGGCAAGTGTCCGAATGGTACAGGCTGAACGGGTTTTACTAACGGCCAGCAGCCTGATTTCTGATGGATCGCGACCTGCCCGCCTGGCGGCACTATTTATACGCTGATCCAGCTGTTCTTTCCTTGTATCTATGTCCATGCTATTGGCATAATTTGAATGTAGACGTATTCTACCGTATAACAACAACATAATGATCGATAACAATAATATTTAAAGCAAAACTATAAAAACATGGAGTCATAGATGGATATTGCCGAGCTACTCGCTTTCTCAAATAAACAGGGTGCGTCTGATCTTCATATATCAGCCGGATTACCGCCGCTAATTCGTGTCGACGGCGATATCAAGCGTATTAATGTCGAATCTCTCGAAGATCGTGTTGTACATGACATGATCTACGATATTATGAATGATAAGCAGCAGAAAGATTATGAGGAGTTTCTTGAAACTGATTTTGCATTTGAGTTACCCGGTATCGCCCGATATCGTGTGAATGCATTTAATCAACAGCGCGGGCCAGCTGCAGCTTTCCGTACCATCCCTTCCAAGGTATTGTCACTTGAGCAGTTAAATGCACCGGAAATTTTCAAGAAAATATCTAGTCAGCCACGCGGGCTGGTGCTGGTGACCGGACCAACGGGTTCAGGCAAGTCAACAACACTGGCTGCAATGATCAATTATGTAAACGAGAACCGTGCCGACCACATACTGACCGTTGAAGATCCGATTGAATTTGTCCATACAAGTAAAAGCTGCCTGGTAAACCAGAGAGAGGTCAGTACTCACACGCTTGGTTTCCCCGAGGCACTACGCTCTGCACTGCGTGAAGATCCTGACATCATTCTGGTTGGCGAATTACGAGATTTGGAAACGATCCGGCTAGCATTGACGGCGGCAGAAACCGGCCATCTGGTTTTCGGCACTTTGCATACTACGTCTGCAGCAAAAACCATTGACCGCATCGTTGATGTGTTTCCAGCAGCTGAAAAGGAGATGGTTCGATCTATGCTGTCTGAGTCCCTGCGAGCGGTTATTGCACAAACACTAATGAAGAAGTTGTCTGGGGGGCGTGTCGCAGCGCATGAAATCATGATCGCAACACCGGCAATACGTAATCTGATACGTGAAAATAAAATTGCCCAGATGTATTCGTCAATCCAGACTGGGCATGCACTTGGCATGCAAACTCTCGATCAGTGCTTGATGAATCTGGTCAGAAATCGTATCGTTCATATTGATGAAGCACGCAGCCGGGCAAATGACAAGAACAAGTTCCAGGCCTCAGCGGGCGGCGTGCCTACAGCAGGTGGAAATTAATTATGGTATTTACCGATTTATTAAAATTAATGGTGCTGAAAAATGCATCAGATCTATTCATTACTGCCGGTGTGCCGCCATGCCTGAAAGTCGATGGCAAAATCAGTCCTGTGACCAAGCAGGCATTGACACCGGATGAGAGTCGCGCATTTGCCTATGGCATCATGAATGAAGATCAGCGGCGCAGTTTCGAAGAGGATAACGAGTGTAATTTCGCCATCCATCCTAAAAAAATTGGTCGATTCCGCGTCAATGTATTCGTTCAGCAAGGAATGGTAGGAATGGTGCTACGTACTATTGAAACCCGCATTCCAAAATTTGAAGAATTAAATCTGCCTCCGGTACTCAGTGAAATTGCCATGGTCCAACGTGGCCTGGTTTTGTTTGTCGGGGGAACAGGTACTGGTAAATCTACATCATTGGCTGCTTTGATCGGTTACCGAAATGAAAACAGTTTTGGGCACATTATTACAATCGAAGATCCAATTGAATATGTGCACGAACATAGAAACTGTGTTGTTACACAGCGAGAAGTTGGTGTAGATACGGATAGCTTCGAGTCAGGGCTGGTCAATGCTATGCGGCAGGCACCGGATGTGATTCTTATTGGTGAAATCCGAACCCGGGATACGATGGAGAAAGCGATTATCTTCTCGGAGACCGGCCACCTCTGTCTTGCTACCCTGCATGCGAATAATACATATCAGGCGCTTGAGCGTATTCTCAACTTTTTCCCTGAAGAAAGGCATAATCAGTTATATCTTGATCTATCAATGAATCTGCATGCCATTATCTCGCAAAGGCTGCTGCGTCGACGCGGAGATGAAGGCCGTGTTCCTGCTATCGAAATCATGATCCGCTCACCGTTAATAGCTGAAATGATACTGAAAGGGCGGGTATCTGAAATCAGGAGTGTTATTGCGAAGTCAACTGAGGGTGGTATGCAAACGTTCGATCAGTCGCTGTTTCAACTGTTTGAGGACGGCCTGATAGAGTACGATGATGCTATTCGCGCGGCTGATTCTGGCAATGATCTGCGCCTGAAAATAAAGCTGGAAAGTAGCCGCAATGAATCTGGAGAGCTGGGTGACAGTCTTACCGATGTCTCGTTCTCCACCTTGAGTCAATCTGCATCTGAAAGAAAATAATTTTCCTGTTATAGCTTTTCAGCAGGCTATCTGTTTGCTATCTTTAACGAGATGGTGGGCTTTGGAAATTCATAAGCCTGCTGCGGGGCAACTTGAGCAGCGCTATTTTTAGCTTTGTCGATGTTATATGTTTTGCGTCGATGATTTCCACCATTACTAATTATAACAAATTTAATTATTAAAACCCCAAGAAAAACAATAAGTTAATGGTTTATATTGTTTCTATTAGCTAGTGCAAAAATGAAATCACCAGAGGATATTAGATGAACTTATCACGAAGAGAATTTGTCCAGCTGCTTGGTATAGCCAGTGCTTCAGGCATGTTACCGACCAATGCCCTGGCAGCCCGCAATCCTGCTTCAATGTATGACCAGGAGAAATTTGGCAACGTATGCCTGATGCATATCACCGATGTGCATGCGCAACTCAATCCTATTTATTTCCGTGAGCCGAATGTGAACATTGGTCTGGGAAATGCTTTTGGTCAGCCACCTCATCTTGTAGGTACCAAGCTGCTAGATCATTTCAAAATAAAGCCAGGTACGATTGATGCCCATGCTTTTACTTATCTTGGTTACGATCAGGCGGCAAAAACTTTTGGTAAGGTCGGTGGCTTTGCACATTTGTCTACGCTGGTTAAGAAAGTGCGTGCAGATAGAGGGGATGGTAATAGCTTGTTGCTTGATGGCGGTGATACCTGGCAGGGATCGGCCACAGCATACTGGACACGTGGCAAGGATATGGTTGGCGCATGCAATCTGCTCGGTGTTGATGTCATGACAGGTCACTGGGAGTTTACCTATGAAGACCAGGAAGTGATTGAAAATATCGGTGAATTCAAAGGTGATTTCGTAGCACAGAATATTCGCGTCAAAGATGATGTATTATTTGATTATAAATTTTCTGACTTTAGCGATTTTAACGAAGACACGGCAAATGCTTTTAAGCCTTATGTCATTAAAAATGTAAACGGTGTCAAGGTTGCCGTGATTGGCCAGGCCTTTCCATATACACCTATTGCCAACCCGCAGCGTTTTATACCCGACTGGACATTTGGAATTAATGACGAGTCGATGCAGGAGGTAGTTGACCAGGTACGTGAGCAGGAAAAGCCAGCCGTCGTTGTCGTGATATCGCATAATGGCATGGATGTGGATCTGAAAATGGCTTCGCGAGTAAGCGGCATTGACGTCATTTTTGGTGGTCATACTCACGATGGCATACCACAGCCTTCCGTGGTCAAAAATCCTGGTGGAAAAACACTGGTGACCAACGCTGGATCGAATGGCAAGTTCCTCGGCGTAATGGATCTAGACGTGCGTAAAGGAAAAGTAGAGGGATACCGTTACCGTTTAATGCCCGTGTTTTCAAACCTGCTGGAAGCTGACGCAGAAATGTTCCGCTATATTGAGAAGGTTCGTGCACCGTACAGAACACAATTACGCGAGAAGCTGGCCGTTGCTGATCAGACCCTCTATCGCCGCGGCAACTTCAATGGCACCTTTGATCAGGTCATCTGTGATGCCTTACGTGAAGTCAACGATGCAGAGATCTCACTCTCGCCCGGCTTCCGTTGGGGAACCACCGTGCTGGGTGGCCAGGCTATTACCTTCGAAAATGTCATGGACCAGACATGTATTACCTATCCCAATACATATCGGCGCGAGATGACCGGAGAAGAACTCAAGATCATCCTTGAGGATGTGGCGGATAACTTGTTCAATGAAGATCCTTACTACCAGCAAGGCGGTGATATGGTCCGCGCCGGCGGAATTGACTACACCTTTGCACCAAAAAACAAAATTGGTGAGCGTGTAACCGAGTTGCGTCTGGATAATGGTAAGAAGATTGAAGCATCCAAGAAATACGTCGTATCCGGCTGGGCTTCAGTCAATTCCATTCCCGATGGCAAGCCAATCTGGGATGTCTGTACGGAATACCTTAAAGATAAGAAGACAGTCAAAATTAAGAAAATGAATCTGCCCAAGCTGGTTGGTATGAAAGATAACCCTGGATTGGCTGATTACGGCAAGGTCTGATTTGACGTAAATGTATACAAGACGCTGGTTGAATTATCAGGCTGTCACTCTACTGGCAATTTTAATAATTGCTCTAGCTGGCTGCCAGTCTGATTCAAAGCTGCCGCAGCCGCGCCAGGTCGACTATGACCTTGGTAATTACCTGTCGTCCATTCCCAGGGATTTCCCGGAGCAGCGTGAATACCATGCCAGCGATGGTTCCTTGCAGGCTTTCACCGGCTATCGTCGTGGAGGCAAGCAGCGAGTTGCACTGATTTATCTGCATGGACTAGAGGGCCATGCAGGCTGGGGCAGGGCATTTGCCGAAAAACTGGTCGAAAGGGACTATGACGTATTTGCTCTGGATCGTCGCGGCAGCGGATTTAGCAGTAAGGGGTCTCGCACGGTCAATGGCAGACCCGTCCAGTTCGAGGATTATGTCAGTGATGTGCATTCCTTTTTAAAGCCTCTCAAGGCATATTATTCGTCAGTTTATGTCGTTGGTTATGACTGGGGTGCAAGGCTGGCACTGGCCTATGGCATTGCCTATAAAGGGCATAGCAAGGGGTTGGTATTAATAAGTCCACGTTTGATGAAGCCAGGAGTTAGCCTTACACAAAAAGTTAAAACTATAGCAGGGATGTCAGCGGTGACAGAGCGTGATGTTGCTGCTGAGTTTGATCCTGAGTTACATGTTACTAACAAGGAAATTCAAGCGGCCCTTGCTGAGGATAAGACGCGGATCAAGCAACTGGACGAGAACTTTCTCAACCAGAGCATGCGTATGGGTGAATTCATCAAGACATATATAAAACGTATTGGGCAACCTGTGCAGCTTTTTCTGGCCAGGTCAGATCCCCTGGTAGATGACGAAAAGACGATTGCCCTGCTCGAAAAAGGAAATCAGCCTTCGCTCGATATCCAGATAATTGAAGGTTCAAAGCATGCCCTGCAAATTGAGGCACCTGATCGCCTGGCGCGTGATATCCATCACTGGATACGCTACCAGGAATTATCAAGAAATGGTGGCTAGGTCAACCGAGACAAAAGTTTTTACTGATTAGAGCCAGGAGTTTGTCCGCTGATTCCAGCGGGATTCTGGTTTTATGCTCGTCGCTGAAAAAGACTATGTGTAGCATTCGATGTCAAGGGCAATGCCTTCAGCAAGGTAGTTTTGACAGGTAATCTTTTTAGATAAAAATGTCTTGCGTGAAGAAAAGCAGATAATAAAATAAGAATATGTTCAGATAATTAAAAGGCAAGTAAATAACAAGAATAATAGTCTTGGCATGCGTATGATTGTGAGGTATGTTAGAGTCCGCTATCCCGGAAAGGGTATAACAGGGATGCTTGCCTGTGCATAAAGAGTATTTATCAGAGATAGTGTCGACTTCTGCACAGATGCAACGCCCTCACAAGTAGATAAAAGTAGTTGAATAATTGATAGTAGCTTGTCCGGGACTTAGTGCCTCAGGCAAACACATCGGGAATCCCAGAAAAGAGGAATATCCATGGCAGTACACAGGGCAGATCTCCCGCTGCAGAAAAAAAACTTCAGATTTGTACAATTTATTTCCGCACTCTGTCTTGCTGCAGTCATTCCCGCAGCTAGCGCGTGGACAATTGTAGATATTGGGTATCAAAGTGTTGGCAATTCATCAGTGCTTGGCGGCACAGTTATTCCATACAAGGAAGTAGTGCTGAATGCACAGATGCCCGGTCGGGTTACATTGATTAGCGGATCAGAGGGCGATAGCTTTAGTAAGGGTGCTCTGTTGGTTTCACTGGATGATGATGATTTACAGGCAAAGCGGCAGGCAGTTTTGTCAAGAATCTATGGAGCAGATAGCGCACTCAGAAATGCACGCGCGCAATATAATC
Source organism: Arenicellales bacterium (assembly GCA_029287855.1). Classification (GTDB taxonomy): domain Bacteria; phylum Pseudomonadota; class Gammaproteobacteria; order BMS3Bbin11; family BMS3Bbin11; genus BMS3Bbin11. The sequence goes on from JARFQI010000052.1 coordinate 16,159, forward strand.
GTGAACTCTGGTCGCCGGCTAGCCGCGACGCAACACGCAATATTTCCGGTATGGGCGTGCCTTCCATGTTTGATTCTATGTTCACACGCAACTTTGCCACTATGTTTGATGCTGGCGAGCCAGGCCTCAATCGGCAGACAGATCTGATTGCACAGGGCACAGGGATGAATCAGGCCTATGCCGGTTACCTGGAAGCACAGGCAGGCCTGGCAGAACTTGATGCAAAGATTCGTGACACAAAATCTATGGCGCCGTTCGATGGTGTAATAACAGACAAATTGGTTGAGGTTGGTGACACAGTTCAACCGGGTCAGCCATTATTGAAATTTGCCCATATCAAATATCTCCGCGTACAGGTTGATGTACCTGTCAGGCTGGTGAAGAACCTGAAACTGAAGCAGATGGTGCCCGTCAGGCTGGACGGCAGCGATGTAGATATCATGGCGCGCGTTAGCCGCATATATCCTGTTGCAGATTCCAGTCGGCATACCGTCAAAATAAAACTTGATTTGCCAACTGATGCAGTCGCAGGGCCGGGAATGTACGCCAGGGTCAAGATTCCAACTGCAGGGCAGGGGCAGATACCCGAGACACCGGTAGTTCCAGAAACAGCAATTATACGTCGAGGCAGTTTGCCATCAGTGTTTATTGTTAATGGTGAAGGTTTTGCCGAGATGAGGGTAGTGAGAACCGGCGCCAGGACAGATAAAGGAATGGTGGTCATCAGTTCAGGGCTAAGCGGCAATGAACGGATCATTGATAACCCACCTCCTGGTATCGTATCTGGATGGCGGCCAACAAAATCAAAGTAGCTTGAATCTATGTAATGACCCTGCCTGGGTCTAAAAACCGAACATTGCGAAACAACAATGACAGATAATAACAATCAGACCAAATCCATGGAGAAGGG
>JARFQI010000118.1 GCA_029287855.1 Arenicellales bacterium
CATGAATACCCTGCTCGATAGCGATGGCCTGGCGACGGAAAAATGGCAGCCACGCGGCCTGCCGTCGACCTACTTCGTCGATCCTGAAGGAAAGCTGCGATATATCGCTCTCGGCGGTCGACCATGGGATAAGGGGGAATACCTTGGATTCCTTAAAAGACTGATGAAAAAGGAATAACGTTTTACTATTTCCGTCGCTGCTGCCGCATAAAGTATTTTACGAGTGTTGATAAGCCGTTGTCATGTGCATGAAATACGATATAGAAAAATATAACAGGAATAATAGCCCCGCCGTCATACCGGCGCGCCCAAGCGAAGCGACAAAGCGCCCCTGGGGTGCATGCCGGTATCTATAAGCTTATAATTATAATAATCGAAAAGCTCAATGGATTCCGGCCTCCGCCGGAATGAAAAGTCTATAGGACAGCAGTATTTTTATCTATCAACCATTAACAGATAAAACATACAAGATCCGCATTCCTGAAACAGGTCGGCCTGCGATATAATCAATGGTTAACTCTGTTCATTGTTTCCGGTTTCTCTCCGGCACTTTGACTCACTCAGGAAATAACTAAGTGTACGATTTTATACCCGGTCAGCGTTGCATCAGTGATGCCGAGCTCGAAATGGGTCTTGGCACCGTGTTAGCGGTTGACGAGCGCACAGTCACCATTGTGTTCATTGCTACCGGGGATACCCGCATCTATTCGCGTGAATCTGCACCGCTGACCCGCATCGTTTTTTCCATTAACGATATGATAAGCAGCCACGAAGGCGACAACATCAAGGTCACTGGAATTCGTCAAGAGAATGGCCTGGTCACCTATATCGGGCTGGATGAGAATGGCCAGCCTGTTGAACTTGCAGAAGCTGGCCTGGATAATTTTATTCAACTCAATCGCCCGACCGAGCGGCTATACAATAACCAGATTGATCCGGATAAATGGTTTGAACTTCGCTACCAGACACTGCAGCATCAGAATGCTCTCGCTCACTCTGACCTCTACGGCCTGACGGGTTGCAGAACCAGCCTGATTCCACACCAGTTATATATTGCCCATGAGGTGGCCAATCGTTATGCCCCCCGGGTACTGCTGGCCGATGAAGTCGGCCTCGGAAAAACAATCGAAGCGGGCCTGATCCTGCATCACCAGTTATTGACCGGCCGCGCACGCAGGATATTAATCGTTGTACCCGAATCACTGGTCCACCAATGGCTGGTGGAAATGCTGCGGCGCTTCAACCTGCACTTCCGTATCTTTGATGAAGAGCGCTGTTTTGCAGCCACCGACGAAGAACTCGCCAGCAACCTGTTCCATAGCGAGCAGCTGGCCCTGTGCAGTGTCGAATTTCTAACGCAGAACCCGGATATTTTCGAACAGGCAACGGACGGAGACTGGGACCTGCTGGTCGTCGATGAAGCACACCACCTGGCCTGGTCACCTGATCACGTCAGCGACGAATACCAGATGGTTGAACAACTGGCCAGTCACACCCGTGGGGTTCTGCTGCTGACAGCGACACCGGAACAACTTGGTAAGGAAAGTCATTTTGCCCGCCTGCGCCTGCTTGATCCAGACCGTTTCCCGGACTTTTCACAATTTCTTGAAGAAGAGAAACACTACAAGCCAGTCGCCCAGGCGGTCGAAGACCTGGTTAACGACAAACCGTTGACCGGGGCCGACCAGGCACTGATTCGCAGCACATTCAATGAAGGGGATAACCAGTCTTTACTGGACCAATTGCAGGCTGCCGGCAAAGATGATGAAGCCGGCGCAGATGCACGGACTGAGCTGGTTGAACACCTGCTTGACCGCCATGGAACCGGCCGCGTGCTGTTTAGAAATACACGCGCTGCAGTAAAAGGTTTCCCGCAAAGGATCGTACTGCCAGCGCCGTTAGCACTGCCTGCTATTTATCAGCATGCAGAAAATGAAGCTCAGCCCGTTGGTCAAAATGACCTGGGAATGCTTATATCGCCTGAGCTTCGCTACCTCGCGGGCGGCAACAAAAATGAGTGGACGCAACATGACCCACGTGTGGGCTGGCTGACCTCAACGCTGGAAAGACTCCATCCTGCCAAAGTACTGGTGATCGCAGCCAGTAGAGATACAGTACTTGACCTGGCGCAGCACCTGAAGATGAATACAGGCATACATGCTGCGGTCTTCCATGAAGGTCTTAGCATTGTTGAACGTGACCGTGCCGCAGCCTTTTTTGCTGATGAAGTATCAGGTACACAGGTACTGCTGTGTTCTGAGATTGGCAGTGAAGGCAGGAACTTCCAGTTTGCTCAGCACCTGGTCCTGTTTGACCTGCCGCTTAACCCTGACCTGCTGGAACAGCGCATCGGACGGCTTGACCGTATTGGTCAGGGTGACACCATACAGATCCATCTCCCCTACCTGGAAGACTCGGCTCAGGCCGTGCTGTTTCACTGGTACAACGAAGGGCTCAATGCATTCGAGCATACGTGTCCTGCTGGCCATTCTGTTTTTGTCCAGCTTGAGCAGCAGTTAATAGATGTCATCCACCACCCGGAACAGGGAATGGACAGCCTGGTTGCATCAACGAAGGATTTACACCAGAAACTGACAGCCGAACTTCATGATGGACGTGACCGTTTACTGGAATACAACTCCTGCCGTAAAAATTTTGCTGATGAACTGAAACAGCGGTCTGAACAACAGGACAGTCAAAACATGCTGCCTGAATACATGAGCAATGTATTTGACTGTCTTGGTATAGATTCAGAAGTTCATAGTGAGAACTGCCTGATCATTCGATCAACCGATGAAATGGTCAACCAGCTGCCCGGCCTGCCCGATGATGGACTGACCATCACTTTTGACCGCACAACAGCACTAAGCTTCGAAGATGCCCAATACCTGACCTGGGAACATCCGCTAACCCGTACTGCAATGGATATGGTTACCAGCAGTGAAATGGGCAATACCGCGATGACGGCGATCAGCAAGACCCATATCAAGTCGGGGAGCATTTTGCTGGAATGCATCTATAGCCTGGAAGTGCCGCCGATAAGCAGCCTGCAAAGTGACCGTTACCTTCCACCTACCAGCATTCGGGTGATGATTGACGAACAGGGCAACGATCACCAGCAGGATCTTACACACGAATTTATCCGCCAGCATCGCGTCCATGTGCCGACAAAGATGGCTAACAAGATTGTACGTGCCAAGGATAAAGATCTGCGTAAGCTGTTATCACTGTGCGAAGAAATTGCCCAGAAACAGACACCGGACATTCTCAATCAGGCCCATCAGCAGTCCGCTGAGATCCTGACAAGGGAGATTAACCGGCTGAAAGCCTTGAGAAAGATCAATCCGAATATTCGAGATGAAGAAATCGAGTTTTTTGAACAGCAACTGGCTGCGTTAAACGAAGTGCTTGATGGGGCCAGTCTAAGACTCGACTCTTTGAGAGTGCTTATTGCTATTTGATTTTTGTGCAGGCGCATCGCTGAAGGTTTCGCCCTTTATGGGCGAGTGGTTTTTTTAATCTGCAATTAGGCTTTACTTTGTTTTTCGCCCTGTAGGGCGAGCCCCTTTTCTTTGAGTGGCCAAAGAAAAGGG
>JARFQI010000128.1 GCA_029287855.1 Arenicellales bacterium
GTTGAAAATAATCCGTATCGATATGTCTATTTACTTTGGTTCAATTAATCATATTCAAAACAGGCTTTCCAAAATAATGGAGAATGAGAGGATAAACCATATCTTGATCGAGGCATCAGGTATTAATTTTATCGATCTTGCTGGCGCAGAAGGGCTGGTCGCTGAAAATAGCCGCCTGGTGAAGCAGGGCGGGGGATTATATTTTGTTGGCCTGAAATCATCCGTTTATGAATTTGCCGCCAGGTCGTGCTTCATCAAGAAGATTGGCAACGATCACTTTTTTGATTCGAAATTGCAGGCAATTCATCGTATTTACGGAAAATTAGATAAAGAAGAATGCGCCACCTGCCAGTCACTGATATTTAAAGAGTGTCAATGAAACGATTGAGTGAAACACTGTCCTGGTGAAGCTACTGTCATATTAAAACAGTAAATGAATTAAACAATAGGAGGTTCTTCATCATGAAATGCTGTCAGCTCTTCTTCGGGGGTGTGGTAGGACTGGAATGTTTCAACCTGTCCAGCAACACCTTTTACATCCTCGAAGCGGGCTATATGGAATAACGCCTCACCTTCGTGGACCAGCGGTATCTCGGCACATCCAATGATGATGCCGCTTGCGGTAGAGACTACTTCAAACTCACTACCGCCAAATGGGTCATCGATCAATCCAATGACTTCTCCTCGTTTAACCCTGCTGCCGAGAGAGCAGACTTTTCTGAAAAGACCACTGGCGCTGGCGCGTATCCAGGTGCTTGACCTGGCGATAAACGGATCCCTGTGTTTTTTTCGTTTTGCACGACTTGCAGGCAACATTTCCATCGCCCGCATTACATTGATAATGCCTTTTACTCCAGCACGGATCGCTACTTCATCAAAACGCAGTGCTTCACCGGCTTCATACAGAAGCATGGGGATGCCATGCTGTGCTGCGGCTTCACGCAGCGAGCCATCTCTCAGGTTAGAGTTGAGCAGTACCGGCACGCCAAATTCTGTTGCAAGCATGGCAGTTTCCTCATCATCAAGGTTGGCACGGATTTGCGGCAGGTTTGAACGATGAATCGCACCGGTATGCAGATCAATGCCATGAGTGCACTTATCGACGATTTCCGTCATCAACAGGTGTGCCAGCCGGGCAGCAAGGGAGCCTTTTTCAGAACCCGGGAAAGACCGGTTCAGATCACGCCGGTCAGGTAAATAGCGTGAGTGATGCAACAGGCCGTATACATTGACAATCGGTACCGCGACAAGTGTGCCGCGCAATCGTTTCAATGCAGGCTGCTTCAGCAGGCGCCGGATAATTTCCATACCATTAAGTTCGTCCCCATGCATGGCAGCACAGACAAACAGGCGCGGGCCATCTTTCGCACCGCGAAAGACGTGTACCGGCAGGCTCAGTGGAGTATGAGTGTAGAGCGGTGGAAGAGGTAACTCTATCAGGGTACGGCTGCGGCGCGGTATCGACTGGTCACCAATGACGAACGAGTCGCGCATGTTAGCCTTTGCCACGCGTCCGCGAACGAGATGCACTGTTCGACATCTCTGCAACACGTTTTTCGAGATGCTTGATAATGATCTCGGCGACATCTTTACCACTGGCTGCTTCAATGCCTTCAAGGCCAGGTGATGAATTAACTTCCATGACAACCGGGCCGTGATTGGAGCGCAGTAAATCGACGCCACACACTCCCAGTCCCATTATTTTTGCAGCACGAACAGCCGTGGCCCGTTCTGATGGCGTCAAACGCACCAGGCTGGCAGATCCTCCACGGTGAAGGTTGGAACGGAACTCTCCTTCAGGGCCCTGTCGTTTCATCGCAGCGACAACCTTGTCGCCGACAACAAAACAGCGAATATCGGAACCACCGGCTTCCTTGATGAATTCCTGTACCATGATATTGGCTTTAAGGCCCATGAAAGCCTGGATCACGCTCTCCGCTGCTTTATTGGTTTCTGCCAGCACCACGCCAATACCCTGTGTGCCTTCCAGCAGTTTGATCACGGCTGGAGCATCTCCGACAGCCTTCAGCAAATCCTGAATGTCATCAGGATTATGGGCAAACCCGGTAACTGGCATGCCTACACCTTTTCTTGCCAGTAACTGCGCAGAGCGGAGCTTGTCGCGTGAGCGTGTTACGGCGACAGATTCGTTCAGCGGGAAAACATTCATCATTTCAAACTGACGCAATACTGCAGTACCATAAAATGTAACAGATGCACCAATGCGTGGGATTACCGCATCAAAGGGTTCCAGAACCTCGCCTTTATAATGAATTGTCGGATTCAGTGACGTGATGTTCATGTAGCAGCGCAGTACGTCGATGACCTTTGCTTCATGTCCATTTGCTTCTGCAGCCTCTACCAGTCGACGAGTAGAATAGAGTTTTCTATTACGAGAGAGAATTGCAATTTTCATGTACTTTTTGATCCTTTTAATTTTTTTTACGGTGCTTCTTACCAATATTGTAAGACTCTGCCGGGTTGACCTGAAATCGGCTATCCAGTGCGGTACGTCCAAGCAGCATACGAAATCTCATACTATCACGGTTCGTCAGAGTAAGTTCTGCCAACCATTCATGTTGACCAAGTTTCAATGTGGTTTCTATGATAAAGCGTTCTTCTCTGTGTCCACCTGAATCCGTGACAACACGACGATCTTTTACAGGCATCTCGCATTCGATGGCATATTCACTGTTATTTTGCAGGGGATGAATGCCAAACTTTACCCATTCAATGCCGTCCCTTTGAAAGGGGTCTACAAAAAAGGCATGCAGTGCCGAGGTGCGAGCGCCGGTATCAACTTTGGCCTTGATCTGGTCAATATTAAGTTCTGGCAAGGACAGCCATTCACGCCAGCCGACGGCAGGTAGAGAGCCACTGTTATTAGATATTGTCATTGATAGTCCTCTGATATCTCCCGGATTATATTCGCGTTGCAATTGTATCCTAGTCCTATGTTCTATATTACTAACACGAACCTTCTTGCAAGTAATAACAAAGAATTATTATCGTTAAGGAAATTCTGATTAAATCAACCGGGACCGTCATTACCAACGAAGTGTTGCAATCTCATGATATAGAATCAGTGGCATAGAGATTGCCGCGTCACTTCGTTCCTCGCAATGACGAATTAATCAGGGTTTATTTGAGCTAAATAGATATTATCGAAATCGCCCTCCATGCAATTTTATGTGCCCTCAGAATGTCTCTTATGCGCTAGAATATATAGCCCGACTCATACCAATTACGTCTACCTGGAGATTGCCATGTCAGAGAATGCAAAACTACACTATCAAGGCAAAGAGTTTGAACTGCCTTTGATCCATGGCACTGAAGATGAAGTGGCGATTGACATCCGCAGCCTGAGAAATGACAGCGGGTTGATCGCATTCGATCCCGGCCTGGGCAACACCGGCAGCTGTAAAAGTAAAATTACTTTTATCGATGGTGAAAAAGGCGTACTGCGCTATCGTGGCATCCCGCTGGAGGCAATAGAAAGCCACCCGAATTTTGTTGAAGTTGCCTGGCTGTTGATTTTTGGAAGCCTGCCGACGCGGGCTGAATACCAGCGTTTCAGCAGAAGTCTGACAGATACGGCAAATATCGATGAAGATATGAAGCATCATTTTACCGGCTTTCCTCGTTCGGCACCTCCGATGGCAGAACTTTCTGCCATGCTCTCAACCCTGTCCTGTTTTCACCCTGAATTTCTTGAAGTGGAAGACCCTTGCGAGGTGGAACAGGTAGCGGCAAGGCTTATCAGTAAAGTACGAACTCTTGCTGCTTACGCCTACAGAAGGTCACGCGGTCTACCCTATAACTACCCTGATCCATCGTTACCGTACGTGGCAAACTTTCTGCACATGATGTTTTCTAAGCCCTATCAACAGTACATTCTCGACGATGAGGTAATGTCAGCATTAAACATGTTGCTTATTCTACATGCTGACCATGAACAAAATTGCAGTACATCAACAGTTCGCATGGTTGGCTCAAGTGGTGCCAACCTGTTTGCTTCCTGTGCCGCGGGTGTCAGCGCGCTCTGGGGACCTTTACATGGAGGAGCCAATGTCGCCGTGATAGAAATGCTCGAGGCTATCCATAAAGGCAATATGACCGCAGAGCAATATGTGGCGCTGGCCAAAGACAAGGACAACCCGGTGCGCTTAATGGGATTTGGACACCGTGTATATAAAAACTTTGATCCGCGGGCAACAATGCTTCGAGAAGTCAGTGAAAAGCTGATAAAGAAAATGGGAACGAATGATCCTCTTCTAAGCATCGCGCGAAGGCTCGAAGAAATAGCACTGAATGACAGCTACTTCATTGACAGACAACTGTACCCGAATGTAGATTTTTATAGTGGAATAATACTGCGGGCAATCGGCATCCCAACGAATATGTTTACCGTCATATTCGCTATTGGCAGGCTGCCGGGATGGATAGCGCACTGGTATGAGCAAAAGCAGGAGACTGGTGGAAGAATCTGGCGGCCACGGCAAGTGTATACTGGAAATACACGTTCTTCATACTCGTCACGTGCGAGCAGGGGCTGGGAAGAAGTATGATGCTGTGATGAAGTGATCTATCTAGTGAGCAGGTAATCTACTTGCCCTTGAGCATTTTCATTGCCAGTTGCATAGATTCTCGTTCCAGGTTTTCAGGGCGGTAGACGACATAGGCAAGCCTGTTGATAACAGGAGCCTGTTCAACAATATAGAAACGTTGTTCATCCAGGTGCTTCTGTATCATCTGCTCTGGAAGGTATGCCGCGCCACACCTGTTCAACAGCAGGCCGATCGCTACTTCACCTGAGTTTGTACGCAGGGCAGGTGGGGGCAGGTCCGGGAATTTCTCCGCATGGATATTGCTGTAGGCGCTGCCCCAGTCGACCATCACATAGTTTTTGCTCATGGCTTTCTCGACTGACTTGTGCATTTTTGTTGCTACCAGTTTTAACGGCACTTCTGCGACCTGTTTTATTTCGAGGTCCTGTGTTTGTGGCGGGTCGAACATAAAAACAATATCGAGAACCCCCACGGACAGTCTTTGTACCAGTGCCGCATTGTTCAAGATATCAATTTGTAGCCCGATGTCTTTTGATTTCTTGCGGATGCGTTTAGCCCATCCATCGACGAATATTGTCCAGAGGTCAAACAGGCAGCCGACTGAAAGAGATGCAGAAAGATCAGGGTCCTGAGCGACCGATTGCCTGGCGCGCTCCCAGCCCTTGACCAGGCTCTCAGCATGTTGCACCAGTCTGTTACCGGCTGGCGTCAACTGTATATCATTACGTTTCCTGATGAACAGTTCGGCGCCCAGGCTGTCTTCAAGCAATTTGATCCTGGCACTGACGGCTGACTGAGTTAAAAACAATGCCGTCGCAGCTCGGCCGAAATGGCGTGTTTTTGCAACTTCAAGAAATGTCTTTAGCAGCGATGTATCCATAATAATCCTGTCATCAGTAATAGCATGCCTAAGCTACAGCACTGCGCGCATTATCGATTAAATATTTTGATTATTACAATCAATATTTTTTGATTTCTACAGTAGACGAAATAGATTATTCATA
>JARFQI010000145.1 GCA_029287855.1 Arenicellales bacterium
CTCCCCTTACCAGGACAGCAACGGCAAAGTCGTCATGGATTCAGCCTCCTGGGCCTACAGTGCAAAAAAGCCAAACAAATAAAAATCCCGGGAAAGGCCGGAATGGACAAAGATATGCCATTCCCCTTTCCCCTTCTACCCTTAGTCCTTACCCCTCCATTTTCTCGCAGAACATCGCATGTACAATGGAATACTAAAAATAATTTCAATACCCGGGACCTAAACCTACCCTCCATGCGTCTATATGAATAAGCGCAAACAAATGACCGATTTTTAAATTGCGCAAAATTACATAAAACATCAAGGAGATAGTCATGGAAAAGTCATTTAGTGAAAGAGTTGCCGAAGCAAAAGCCGAAGTGTCGTCAGTTAGCCCACAGGAAGCCAATGAGCACAAGGAAAACAATCCGCACACCGTGTTTATCGACCCGCGTGATGCGGCAGATATACATACCACCACAGGCATCATCCCCGGAGCACTAAACGTACCGCTTACTGATCTGAGTGAGGGCCCGGAAAGCGATCTTCCCCAGGAACTGTCATCGCGAACCCGTACAATTATTACCGCTTGCCAGGGTGGCCCGATGGGTGCACTTGCTGCCCATGCACTGAAGCAGCGCGGATATAATAACGTCTACTTTATTGATGGCGGCACACAGGCCTGGCTGGACGCTGGATATGCAACCAGCTAGTCAGCAATTACCTTGTAAACAGAATAAACCGGGAGTCGGTCCAGGTTTGTTCTGTTTACTTGCTTTAGTCTAAATCTTCTACTATTCCTATCCGGTCGCAGCCTTAACATCGGCGTAATAATTCGCACCCAGCCAGGCAGCAATATTTTTTCTCAATGCCGTTGCCCCTGTGACACTAACTAACTTTTCACGCATGGCCTTCATAATTGTGGTATCGCCCATCCACACCGCTGTCAGTGTGCGTAAATCGGATGCAATCAACAGGTCAACATCGTAGCCCGGGTCTTTCACACAAACATCAACATCGTTGTCACGAACCACCAGCCACCAGAATCGTTTTTTCGGTTCCATGTCAGTAAACTCAACTTTCAGCACAGTGCAGTCTGCCGTGAAATATTCTGTATTCATGCCTCGATGCATATCCCAGATCAATAGACTCGGGTCGAGGTCGTCATTCGATAAATCACTGCGCACCCAGCGATGGCCCCATGTACCCATTTGCAGGATAATGGGCATGAGTTCTTCACCTGCTTTAGTCAGATGGTATCGGACGTGGCCCTGTTTTGAATCGCGCTCAATGACTCCCGCTCTTTCCAGGGATTTCAGTCGCGTTGACAGCAAGGAGGGCGACATCAGGGGTACCCCTTTGCGAATATCATTGAAAGACTCGGTACCAATTCCAATTTCGCGAATAACGAGATGAGTCCAGCGTTCACCAAGTACTTCCGATGCCTTGGCAATTGGACAAAACTGACCATAACCGCGCATTTGAGCTTCCTCCTGTGATTTTTTATCAAGACTACGGAAAAAAATGCAACCTGGCTAGTACAGATTTTGTACCAGAATAGCCTTATACATTTACTAAACAGGCATTGGAATCACGCAAGCAGAACATATAACTGACTGAATTATATATATTATTTTAGATTATATTTTAAATACCCGGGTAAAAGCCCAGTACAAACGTTGTACTAGTTAAGAATTACAGATTCGATCAAGCTTTCTCCACAGACAAAAACACCTCTGAGGAGAAATACCATGACAATGCAAAACACAGCAAATACTCAACACTTTGATATTGATGCTATAAAAGCGAAACACAAGGCAACCTGGGAAGATGGCAACTACGCAGAATTCTCCACCTATATGCATGACGGCGCTCTCGAGATACTTCATGGATGGGATATTTCGAAGGCGGAGACATTACTGGATATCGGTTGCGGCTCAGGGCAGACAGCCATTCCTGCAGCCAAAATGGGAATTAAAGTCACCGGTATCGATATCGCGGAAAACCTGATTAAGCATGCGCGTAAGGCTGCTAAAAAATTAAACCTGGACACGCAGTTTGATATCGGTGATGCAGAGGACTTGCCCTATGAGGACAACAGTTTTGATGCCGCGGTCACCATGATAGGTGCGATGTTTGCTCCACAGCCCGACCAGGTAGTCAGCGAGTTCGCACGTGTTATAAAGCCAGGTGGTAAATTATGTATGGCGAACTGGACATCAGCGAGCATGCCGGGCCAGATGTTTAAGGCTGTCGCCGAGATTACTCCGCCACCGCCCGGATTTATCCCACCTGTTTTATGGGGTGACGAAGAGACAGTCAGCGCCCGCTTAGGCGATCAATTCCAGGATATCAAATTGTCCCGCAAGGCCTATCCACAATGGCATTATCCTTTTGATGAAGATGGAGTAATCAATTTGTTTCGTGAGCAGTTTGGCCCGGTCAAACGTGCCTTTGAGGCAGCGTCAGTGGTTCAGGAAACAAAACTATACGACAGTCTGTTTCACATCTATCGTAACACCAGCAAAACGCAGAACGGGGTATTGACCATCACCGGTGGTGAATACCTGGAAGTAATTGCCACTCGCCGTTAAGCACTAATAGCGCAGAACTGAAAAAGAACATAGAGGGTAGTATTCATATAAATATCATTGAGCATTTTGGATGCAGCCCTCTTTTTCTATTATTTGCTTATTAATAAATAACTCTGTCTACGGTTGTTTAAAATCACAACTTTGCTTTCAAATCTTCGACAGCTATTTTTTTCAAAGCAGGATCACCCGGCCGGACATCAGCATATAAACATATACCAAGCCAGTCCGGCATCGTTCTGGCAAGTTGTGCATCACCCTGGGTTTTAATCCGTTCTTTATTCAGAGCAGTCCTGATATCTGCATCGCCATTCCATATCTCAACCAAACAGCGTAATGTTGTTTTTATATATAGATCAACATTCTTACCCGGGTTTTCGGTACACAGGTCAACCTCACCATCGCTTATCACCAACCACCAGCTATTAAAATTCGTCAGACCGTCAAAGATAAAACATAGAATAGTTTCACCATCCGCCAGTTTGTCGACTTGCAGGCGACGTTGTATATCCCACATCAGGAACTCGACATCCAGCTCATTATCATCAAGTTGTCCTCGTGCCCAGCGCATACCCCATGTTGCCAGGTGTTCAACGATGGGTGCCAGTTCTTTACCCACTGGAGTAAGAAAGTAGTCATGGCCTTTGCGTCCCTGCTGCACCTTGCGCACGAGTATACCAGCTGCCTCTAGCTGCTTGAGTCGCTTTGTGAGCAGGGAAGGTGAAATCCGTGACAGTGCGCGCTGAAACTCACTGTAGCGATGTGTGCCCAGAAACAACTCTCTTAATATCAGTATCGTCCATCTCTCCCCGAGCAATTCTGTTGCCTTGGCTACCGGGCAAAATTGTCCATAGTCTGTCAAATCGACGCCTCCTGATTAGTCCAGTCTACAGATTAGCAGACAATGAACGTGAATAGATCATTCGATTTACTACAAATTTAGAAGCTAAATACTACATTCCATGCAGTATCAGGTATTCCTTCAGACACCTATGATTTAACCATCGATACAAGTTATCGATTTACATTCCATCAAATTAAACAGGAGAAAGACAATGACTACAGCAACGGCAGAGAAAACCAACACATTAGTTAACGGTATAGATACGGATCAGGTTATCAGCCTGGTTACCAGCGTAGCTGAGAACGAAGCCTACGGAAAGTTTAGATTCAGGGCAAACAACCAGTGGATAAACGGCAGCCGCAGCCGCACTAAAATCCAGGGTTTCTTTGCCGGCGATAAAGAAAACAGTGACCGCAAGCAGGCTCTGACCGTCGATGCCGATCAGCCACACTTTCTGGCTGGCCAGAATACCGCACCTAATGCAGTGGAGTACTTACTTCATTCACTAACCAGCTGCTTGAACACGACACTGGTATATCATGCATCGGTGCAGGGCATTATCCTTGACGAAGTAATCGTTTTCGCTGAAGGTGAGATGAATGTCCGTGGATACTTTGGGATTTCAGACGAAGTCAACAGGGGCTACGAATGCATCCGCGTCAATATGCAGGTAAAGAGCGACGCAGATGTTGAAACCTTAACCGCCCTGGCTATGCATTCACCTGTATATGAAGTCGTTTCCAGGTCGGTTCCGGTTAAATTCAACATGACAAAAATCTAAATTTTTGTCTGTTAAAGAAATGTCGGTGATAAATCTGTCACCATAAAATTTGTCACCGACGCATTAAATCGCTTTCTTTTATTCTGTTTGGCACTTGATTTTTCTTGTCTATTTCGGCATAGCTTGTCTGACTATTCTCATTCAAGCAAAAAGGTCAATCTACTCGATCAAGCTAACAGAATTTTGTATTTACATATCAGTCAACACAAACCCTTGCTGGACTGGCTCTATCTATTGCTGCCATTCAGACATAGCCTAATTCCATTTCATTTAACGTCCTGATTTACAATAACCCTGTTTTTTAAGACGGAAAATTTTATTTATTTGTTCATTAGAAAATTGATTACTTAACAACATACCTGATCGCTATACTGGGTTTTTATTCTGCGACCGGTTAAAGGCCGTCTCGCTCAACTACAAACTACAGGTGTGATTATTATGACTACAACAGATTCGTCTATGAAAAGAACAATGTCTATTCTTATGGCTGCTTTGTTCAGTATTTTCCTGAGCATTATCTTCCTGGCGAAATATGTAGCCCAGTAACAGTTTCGTTTTTTTAAGCAGACATGGGGCCAGTGATGAATGCATACGTTAATGATCTATAGTTGTCACCGCCCCCATTGACGCTTCCCTTCTCTTTCTAAGCCACAACACAGTTAATCGTGTTCTGCCTTCAAATAAGTACTACTTTAGTTAGAATTATAAGGATTGTTGATTTGAAGGAATGTATATTCCTTCCTATACTGTAAT
This sequence comes from Arenicellales bacterium, assembly GCA_029287855.1. GTDB lineage: Bacteria > Pseudomonadota > Gammaproteobacteria > BMS3Bbin11 > BMS3Bbin11 > BMS3Bbin11. Next base: position 4,949 of record JARFQI010000145.1, read on the forward strand.
CGCATGTTTTGAAATCCCCAACCAGATATAAGCAACCAAAGGGCTCTTTAACTATGGCACAGACAACCAAAAAGCAGCAGGGCGCTTCGCCTGTCGTACTCCTGATAATCCTTGCAATCATAGGTGTCGGTGTCTTTATCGGAATTCAATATATCCCGCAAAAAATGGAAAGGGGGTCTGTAGACACCATATTAAGTAATATCGAGAAGGACCATGCAAGCACACCCTTTTCCAGCAAACAGGAAATTGAATCTCAGATTGCCAATAAGCTCAACATCGAAGGCATGAATGATATGCTCGATAATTTCACAGTGAAAGAAGAAGAAAATGGTTTCGTGATAAAGGCAAAATATGACAGGGAACTAAATCTTATCTACACAAAGAAACCGGTGACATACGAGAAGACAATCATATTGCAGTGAACTGCTGACATGTCACACTGAGCTGGAAATAATTGGGGACAGGCCATATTGCAACAGGCTCTCGCGCATGCTTATGTTTGCTGCTGTATACGACGTGTGACTTGCTTAATTGCCACAAACTCTAGATGATAAGTTGAGACTTCATCATCTATGGACCACGGCACAATGAACCTTTTTAATTTTCTGCAGTAAAAACAAACGCGTTGTCATGGACGTATACTAATTTACAGTCTTCCAGATACTTAGCATCATGTATCCGGCCTGCCTTGACATAACCTGTATCACCTTTATTCAGTATCACTTGTTCCCCATCAGCTATAAGCCTGTCGCCTGATCGGGTATAAAACTGAATCGACATCTTCCCTTCAATAACAACCGTCATATCATCCCCGGGATGAGAATGTGGTGGTTCTGCGGAGCCAGCCTCCCAACGTTCCAGCATCACTTCAGCACCATTTGGATTTGTCGGGTATGTTGTTCTTACAGTAAAGCCTTCTGGTGTACCCGGCACAGAAACATGATTGTCCCAGACCTTACTCGTATCGCTTGATAATCCATTGCTGCTGCCCATCTAATAATCTCCAAAGAATGCGTTAAGGGTTAGTGTGTTGCTACATTAAGAAAATCACCAAACTACTTAATACAAGCAAGTCAATCAACAGTCAGGATGTAGGGTTAAATGAAATTAATCCTCTACCAGTACTTTGCTTTTTCCGGGATTATCCAGCGTATCCCGCCGCGAGGATCATCCTTATCACCCTTGTAACGCGGTATAAGGTGCATATGCAGATGAGGAATGGATTGTCCTGCTAACGGACCATCATTGATACCAACATTGTAATCATCAGGATTGAACTCTCTGTCCAGGTCTTTCCTGGTCTCATCAAGCAGATCCATTAAAGCAACTCGCTCTTCTGTTGTTGTATCAAAGAATGAACTGACATGACGCCGTGGAATAATCAAAGAATGTCCAGTACTGACTGGAAAGGTGTCACGAATCATCACAGCCAGGTCATTTTGCAATAAAATTTCTTTCTTGGTGTCGTTGCTGATCATTCGGCAAAAAAAACAGTTACTAGTCATTTCGATTCCTTTTTTACGCCTGCTGTCGCAGAACTTCTATGCGTTAATTAGTTCGCTATTATATTTGACCTTCAGTGACCTGTTAATCCCTATTTATTTCTCTTTGCTCACTATCTTTAGCCCTATCTACCTTTAAAAATCTGAGAAAATAATTTTCTTTCAAAATATTCGACTCAGACTGGAATTTAAAACCACCCTGTTCAATTTCATCAATCACCAACTGCTTGCCATGCCTGACATGCGACATCACCCAGGAAGAACTGGTACCCGCCTGCTTTCTGTAATCAATAACCACGAGTGTTCCACCCGGGCGTAGTGCACGATAAATCGATGCCAGCATGGCTTGCGGGTATTCAAAGTGATGATAGGTATTGCAGACGAATGCGATATCGATAGACGCCGGTTCCAGCCGGGTATCTTTCTGCTCACTGTGAATTGCCTGGATATTATGCAGATTATTTTCCTCAGCACGGCGTTTAATATTGCTAACAAAGTCCTCGGTCACATCGATGGCAAAGACATTGCCTGACTTACCCACCTGCTGCGCAAACAGCAGGCTATAAAAGCCAGTACCGGCGCCAATATCGGCGATGTCCAACCCCGGTTTCAGTTGCAGAACTTTAAGCACGTCATGGCGCCGGTCATAAACCTCACGCCCCGACCATTCAAAGGTTGATAGCCATTGTTGGTATTCGGCACCCTGGTAATGACGGTTGATTCCGGGACTGACATTTTCTTCATCAGCATGTACAGGAATAAAACCATACGACAGCAACAAGCAAAAAGATAAAACAAAATATTTCATTTGATATTCCAGAAAGTAAGAGTAATAAGTGATGTCAGGTTTTTTACTCGCTAGCCAAGCGCCTGTTTGATTTTATCTGCAACGCGAAAAGCATTGGCATAAATCGTCCAGGTGTACGGCACACTGCCGCCGGTGGGCATAAAGCTGCCGTCACTGACATAGAGATTTTCAACATCGTGGGCACGGCAATCGGCATTAAGTACCGAAGTCTCCGGATCATTACCAAAACGACATCCACCGGCCACCAGGTTTGCCGGCGGTGCACCACTAATGCTTGATCTTACATTTTCAGCACCCATCTTCGACAGCACCTTTATGGCATGCTGATTGATATAGTGCCCTACCTTCAGATCATGCTGATGATAGCCGATACGGACTTTTGCCACCGGTAATCCCCACTTGTCGTTAACCGCGTCATCCAGACTGACAAAGCAGTCATCCGTCGGCAACCAGTCGCAAAATATTTCATAGCGCAGGGTCTGATTTTCGGTGAAGATAGCTTTCAGCTTTTTCTGCAATGCCCTGCCCCAGACGAGGTCGTCATTATCATCCCACTTCGCATTCATCGCCTTACTCATCGCATTTGGGTGTCGCAGCAGAAAATCAACGGTGCCGCCTTTAACTCGCCCTCCAAGCGCCGGGTCATCGATAAAATACCAGTCCTGCAGTCCGCGGTTGACGAATGGTCCACGTATCTTCATGGCTGCTGACTCCCTGCTATCCATCTTGCTGTAGTCAAAGTCACCGGAGCCTGCCCCGCCGGCAGAAAACAACAGGTTTTTTCCCACCTGCCCACTATTATTTGCCAGGCCATTGGGGTGCTTCGGGCCTGTAGAAGACAATAACAAACGGCTGGTTTCGATAGCCTGGCAGGCAACGACAAAGATTTTTGCGTGGATGAACTGCTTCAGTTCGCTGGCATCATAGTAGTCTGCCGAAACCACCTTGCCTTTTTTGTCACTGGTTAATTTATAGACCTTGCTTAACGGTTTTATTTCGCAGTTGCCAGTGGCAACAGCCTGATCAAGCAAGGCGGCCCTTGAACTGCCCTTGGCACCTGACGAACAGCCATAGCTGCCGCAGTAGCCTGAGTACTCACAGCTGCGGCGACCGCCTTTAGGTCGCGATAAAATCGCCCGTGGCGTTGGCAGTGAGTAAAGACCCATAGTTTGACAGGCGCGATCAAATTTTTCTGATACGGGGTGCTCTGCCGTAGCCGGATAAGGGAAGTCTTTGCTTGACCGCGCCTCAGCCCGCGGATGATCTGTGAAACGGCCAGATACACCCACTTCGGTTTCTACCAGGGTGTAGTAGGGCTCGAGGTCTTCATAGCTGATTGGCCAGTCGACGACATTGGCGCCTTTAATCGGACCGAACTCGGACAATAATCGAAAGTCTTCCGGCTTTAGGCGGTAGAAAAAGCCACTCATCAGGTTTGACGAGCCGCCGACAAGATTACCGTTCCAGAAATCCCAGCCGGAATCAGAGGTCGGCTGCCCAATCCAGTTGCCATCACTATCA
>JARFQI010000065.1 GCA_029287855.1 Arenicellales bacterium
ACACTCCGGTCAACTCGTCGGCAGCGTCAGATGTGTATAAGAGACAGGACTTGACTGGCTAGCTGTTACATGGTAGCCGAGGCTATTATGGGAGAAGGCAATTGCGGCGAAGGTAAGTGCGGCGGTTTTTATGCCATCGCAGCCGGTGATAAAATGGGCGAAGGCAAATGCGGCGAAGGTAAGTGCGGCGGTGACAAGGCCAAAGCAGCCGGTGAAAAAATGGGCGAAGGCAAATGCGGCGAAGGTAAGTGCGGCGGTGACAAGGCCAAAGCAGCCGGTGAAAAAATGGGCGAAGGCAATTGCGGCGAAGGTAAGTGCGGCGGTGACAAGGCCAAAGCAGCCGGTGAAAAAATGGGCGAAGGCAAATGCGGTGGCGACAAGGCCAAAGCAGCCGGTGAAGGAAAGTGCGGTGAAGGTAACTGTGGCGGTTCTAAGAAATAATCTCCACTTACCTCAGGCATTAAAAGCAAAAGGGCAACCGAGTAATCGGTTGCCCTTTTTTTAATACCGTACCACTTTATTATTAGCACAATATATTTCTGAACTATCGGGCCTGTGTTGTGTCATAAATAAAAAAGTCCAGCGGAGATAATAATGAATTTTCTTGTAAAGATTGCCCTGCCCCTGCAACGGTTGTTAGACAGCACCAGGTCAATCGACTTCCTTGCCCCTTTGCTGCTACGAATTTACCTTGCACCGGTATTCTGGGTAGCAGGAAACAACAAGCTAAACAGCTTTCAGAATACTGCTGACTGGTTCGGCAATCCCGACTGGGGGCTGGGTCTTCCGATGCCGGAGCTAATGGCTGCCCTCGCAACAGGCACAGAAGTGCTTGGAGCAGTCCTGCTGATCTTTGGATTTGGTGTGCGATGGGTATCAATTCCGCTGATGATCACTATGCTGGTTGCCATATTTTCCGTGCATATCGAAAACGGCTGGCAGGCAGTAGCCGATTCCATGAGTCCGTTTCCTCCTGCAGACATTGAAATGGCCGGTCAGCGCCTGGAAGCGGCAAAATCATTGATGCAACAGCATGGCAACTACGACTGGTTGACTGGGAGTGGCAGTTTTGTGATTTCCAATAACGGTATAGAATGGGGTGCCACGTATTTTATAATGCTGCTGGCATTGTTTTTCATCGGTGGCGGGAAATATGTCAGTGCAGATTACTGGATTCGAAAAAAATATATGACCTCGGCTTGAAGACAGCTATGAATCAATCATTTTCAAAATTTCCTGTAGAAGGGGCTGGCATAGGTTTGCGCCGGAGTTTACTAAACGAATTCCTGGCACAGGAGTCGATACCAGTTGATTTTATGGAAGTTGCACCTGAAAACTGGATCGGTCTTGGCGGACGGTTTGGAAAACAGTTTCGTACTTTTACCGAGCGCTACCCTTTTACCTTACATGGCCTTTCACTATCCATCGGCGGACCGGAACCGATTGATATTGGCTTTGTACGGCAGGTCAAGCAATTCATGAAAGAACACGACATTCGATGCTATAGTGAACACCTTAGCTACTGCTCGGATGATGGACACCTGTATGACCTGATGCCTATTCCTTTCACTGAAGAAGCCGTCCACTACGTTTCTGATCGTATTAAGCAGGTACAGGATATCATTGAGCAACCACTGGTGATAGAAAACGTTTCTTACTATGCAGCACCTGGTAAAGAGATGGATGAAATTAGCTTCATCAGTGCAATACTCGATGAAGCAGACTGCAAGCTATTGCTGGACGTCAATAATATCTACGTCAATTCAGTCAACCATCGCTATGATGCCTCGGCATTCCTCCGCGCACTGCCCGGTGAACGCATAGCCTATGTACATATTGCCGGCCACTATAACGAGGCCGAAGACCTGATTGTCGACACTCATGGTGCGGATGTTATCGACCCGGTCTGGGGTCTGCTGGAAGAGGCCTATGAACAGTTTGGTGTCCTCCCTACCTTGCTGGAAAGAGACTTCAACATTCCACCATTCAAAGAGTTAATGACAGAAGTCAGCCAGATCAAGGAATACCAGAAAAAGTATCAAGAGATTGCTGCCAGTGAGGAAGCTTATGTCACAACCTGAAAGGCTGAAGAAGCAGCTCAATGATTTTGCGGCACATATCCGTGACCCGGAAAACAATCCCTCTCCGGACAAAATTGAAGACCGCCGCATGGGAATATACAGGGATCTTTTCTTCAACAATGTCCAGGGATTTCTGGCCAATACTTTTCCAGTGTTAAAAAGCCTGTACGAGGAAGAATCATGGCTGGAACTGGTGCGCAATTTTTATTCACTGCATCGCTGCCAGTCACCGTATTTTCTCGAGATCTCGCGTGAATTCATTGATTACCTGCAGTCAGAACATCAGATGCGTGAAGTCGATCCTCCCTTCATGTTTGAGCTGGCCCATTATGAATGGATTGAACTGGCTCTCTCAATTTCCGAGCAGGAACCTGATTATTCGCAGATAGATGCTGATGGATCACTTATCGAAGGCCACCCTGTGATTTCGCCCCTGGCATGGCTACTTACCTATGCATGGCCTGTACAACAGATTAAACCGGAATATCTGCCTGAGCAACCGGCACAGCAGCCAGTCTGTCTCGTCGTCTATCGAGATGAAGACGATGAAGTTCAGTTCACAGAAGTCAACCTTGTGACAGCGAAGTTGCTGCAGCAACTAGAACTGAATCAGGATGCCAGTGGTGCAGATGTACTGAGAGAAATTGCCGCAGAACTAGGTCATGATGACCCTGAACCTGTGCTGGCAAGCGGCCTGCAGATACTTGAAGATCTTAAGCAAAAAGGGATTATTCTCGGGACAAGTATTAGCGATTAGTTTTTTTAATTTTTGCCTGGTCTCGGCAAGTCTAATTATTTTCCTTATTTGTGTTAGCACATTTGCTGATTGTTTCGCCCTTAATGGGCGAGTGACTTTTCTTTACTTGTCTAAAGAAACACACCAAAAGAATATCAAAGACACCCTACCATGTTGGCCTTCGGCTGCTCTGTGCGCTTCATC
>JARFQI010000103.1 GCA_029287855.1 Arenicellales bacterium
TTCACCTGAAGGGAAGCTAACACTCACCTTTTTGAAACTATCAGGCTCAGCCACATCTTCACCAAAATCCAGACGTCCGTTAAATGAATCTTTAAAAGGATCAAAGACTTCAGTTGGGTCTAGGACTTCAATAAGGTGGCCTGTTTCTTTTTCCATTAGTAGCATGACTGTCTCCTTTTGATGTTGCTGTTCTAAATTTAATTATATCACCATCCATAGAGATACGATGAGTCGGATCGAATTTTTCTGCAGATGGTATTTGTAAGTTACGGATAAGCGACATTTCTGCTTATCTCCAATGGCAATTGCCCTGGGTTTGATATCTTTTCATTTACATGCAGGTCTTCCGTTGAAAAAATTGCGGCTTGTTCTACAAACTCCCCTCCTGCTTTTCTCTTTATAGTCTAAAATACTTAGTTCAGCATTTCTATTCATTGCATACTTGCCGCAGCGACAGAAAACCTCTACACCAGATTCAATCATGGAATTCACATTGATCACTTTTCTGCTTGCACTGCTCTGGTTTACACCTGGCCATGCAGAAGTAATCTATCCTGAGAGCGATGAATCCTGGCTAACTTTAAAGCATATAATTTCTTGCATAGTTTGACTATCTCGAGCGATACAACACTACTCGGGGGAATACCACCTTTAATCATAGCGGGCTTGAATTTGCTAAATTTTGCGTCTAACTTACTATTAATAACAACCTCTATGAAGCAGATTAATGCTTGAAACACTCACACAGACGATATCGAATACAGACTTTACAGTTAACCGTACAAATATCGTCCGCTGGCTACGCCCGTTTGCAGCAAACACACCAACCTTTTATCTGCTTTTTGTTATTCCTTTTGCATTTGCTGGATATTTCGCATTACTTCTGTTTCCACTGCTTTCATTATGGCTATTTCTCAAACTCACAGAGTTTCTTTTTTTTCCTGCGACCTATCAACACTGGACTTATCCACTAATGATCATAAGTGTCCTTATACTCTGCTCACTGATCTCTATTGCCCTGGCTCGTTTACGATTTGCCAGCCGCGCAGGTGTTAGCGTCAGTATAGAGAAAACCCCCAGGCTTTCGAGGTTGGTGAAAGGACTCCAGCAGCATTATGGAAACCCAAGATTAGAAAAAATACTGATTACTCGCAGAGACGAAGTTAAGATAAGCCATACACCTGTCAGCGGTTTTCCAATTAGATTCAGGAACACGCTTGAGATAGGCCTGTCAGCACTGTTATGCACTTCTCCAATCGAATTTCGAGGTATGCTTGCAAGAGAAGTCGCCAAGCTGGCCAGTCAGAAAAATCCAGTCACGGGGTGGATGCTTAGCCTGACAGGACAATGGGAAAACTATCGCAACTGTTTAGAGCGCCGTGGAAATATTATATTAAAACCACTGACTTTCTTCTTTCACTACTATTCACCTTTATATAGTGCCGTTGCTTTTTTTGCTGCACGTCGTGCAGAAACCCGGGCAGACCGTTACACATTGGAAGTGATGGAGGATGATGACGCCATTACTTCAATGATCCAGACTATCATTTTCCAGCATTTCTTACGGGAACAATATTGGCCGCTGGTCATTAATCAACCAAGGGACGGCAAACATCGAATTTTCCTGCCATACAAGAAAATGAGCCAGACCATGCGGAAAAATGTAAAGGATGAAGACATAGAACGATGGGTTGAACAGGAATTATGCAAGTTTGGAGACACTAGCACTACACTGCCGCCTCTACAGACCAGGCTCCATTTGCTGGGACATGAAAAACCTGTTTATCCACCTGCGCTAGAAAAAACGGCCGCAGAAGAATATCTGGATGAAGCCATGTTACAGCTACTAATCAATAGCTTCGATAAAAGCTGGATTAGAAAAGCCGGGTTACAGCACTGAATACGCAAATCATCATTTATTTATAGCTTACGATTCAATCCTTACGATTTAAGGAGAGCCGAATCTTTGCCGCAACCGGTATGGCATATTAAATGTTACAGCCTGTCCTCATAGATCACGATGTCTGCTAATTCAAACAAGCCGCGTTCATAATCTGAAAAAAGACCTTCGCCCTTACGCTGCTGAATAACCAGACGAATTTGCTGACGGATCTCATCAGATACCTCTGCGGGATTACCGGGCTTCACCTTGCTTATAGAAAATATTGCATAATCACCATTTTCTAACTGGACAATCCCAGCCTCATTATCACTGTCACCCGATCCTACTGGAGAACGAAATACTGAACTCAGTAATGCAGCTGACAGTCCTTCACTTCCAGAACGTGGAACACTTTTATGTTCGTCCATCTGCAGTCCCTGATCAGCCGCAATTTGAGCCAGCGATTTGTTGCCGGACTGCAGAGCCTGCCTGATATCTTCGGCTTCTTTCGCGGCCAATTCCTTAGTACGCTGCCTGATCAGAATCTGTTTTATTTCATCTGAAACTGCTGCTAGTGGCTTGTGCTGCGGCACTCGGTGTTCAAGCAATCGTAGTGCAACCAGCGTATCGGTATCAGTTTCAACCACCTCGCTGTTGAGTCCCTCAAGTAATACGTCTTCTGTAAATGCGGAATCTATCACTGGACGCTTCGCTGTAATACCGTCACCACCAGCGCGTGAAAACCACTCTGTAGGTACAATTTTCAAACCAAGAGCGTCCGCAGCAGGCTGCAACGTCGTTGGTTGTTCGTAGACTAGATTCTGCAGTTCTTCTGCCATTTGACCGTAGCGTGATGTCGCTTCACGGATACTGTACTCTTTGCTGATGCCCTCTTTTACCTGATCAAAACTCTTTCCCTGTTCTGGCTTGATCTCATTTAATTTAATGATGTGAAATCCAAAACGTGTTTTCACCGGTTCGGATATTTCACCTTGCTGCATGGCGAATACTATCTCATCAAAAGCCGGATCCATGACGCCCTTCTCAAACAAACCAAGATCCCCACCATTTGCTGAACTAATGGTGTCAACAGAAAACTTCCTGGCCATTTCAGAGAAATCTTTACCATCTCTCGCCTGTGATGCCAGGTCGGACGCCAATTCACGAATGCGTAAAACTTCAGCATCATCTGCGTCAGCCGCAACAGCAAGGAGAATATGCTGCGCCTGGCGCTGTTCTGCCTGGACGTATTGATCTTTGGTCTCCTCGTAGTACGCCTGCAGGGCTTCATCATCAGGTTTAACCTGGCTGGCAACATCCTCCAGTGACAGGGAAATATACTCAACGCGTACTTCTTCCGAAGTCATGAATTGCTGTTTATTCGAATCGTAATACTGTTTTATCTCATCAGTGCTAACCTCGACCTGGTCAGCGTAGCGATTACTTTCGAGCGTCACTGATTTAAAGTCGCGCTTCTCCTGCTGCAAGCGTAAAAGATTATCCAATTGCGCGTCATTATTTATAATCGAACGCGTGAAGCCATCTTTAACCTGTTCTACCATGCTCCCCAATCTAATCTGGTTTTCAAAAGCCGGGGCACTGAGACCATTACGGCGCACTGCCTGGGCATACAGCTCTGGTGAAAACGAACCATTAGACTGAAATGCAGGATTCGATGTTAGATAAATAGCAAGCTGCTCGTCACCAATCTGATAGTTCTGACTTTTTATATCTGCTGTGACCAGTCGTTGAGTGATCATGTCATTCAACACTCGCAGCTTGAATGCTGGCGTCTCGAAAATTTTATTGTCGATTTTGCCGCCGAACTGTTGCCTGATAGCGTTACGTTGTCTCTGTAACAGTTCCTGATAATCCTGCGCCAGCAATTCATTACCATTGATTTCAGCAACAACAATTTTCTCCTGCGCATCAAAATATTCATTGATGCCCCAGAGGGCAAACGGCACTGAGATAATTGTAACAATCACCCAGGCGATCCAGCCCTGGGCCTTTTCACGTATGGTTGTGAGCATGTCTGATTTAACTATCTATATTGTATTGAGTAATAATTAAAAAGGGCAAACCCTTCCGGGTTTGCCCTGATCATAAATGGCGGAGCGGACGGGACTCGAACCCGCGACCCCCGGCGTGACAGGCCGGTATTCTAACCAACTGAACTACCGCTCCGAATAATAGTACCGCTACGCGTTACGATTACATTTGGTGGGTGCTGAGGGGATCGAACCCCCGACCCTCGCCTTGTAAGGGCGATGCTCTCCCAGCTGAGCTAAGCACCCGAGGGCGCGCTAGTTTACTGCATCTTTTAGTGCTTTGCCAGCCTTGAATTTAGGCATTTTAGAGGCTTTAATCTGGATCGTTTCACCAGTGCGTGGATTGCGGCCTGAGCGTGCAGCACGGGCGCTTACAGAGAAGGTGCCAAAGCCAACCAGGGTGACTGAGTCGCCGCTCTTCAGGGTGTTTGAAATACCTTCGAATACTGCATCAACGGCACGGCCAGCAGCAGCTTTTGAAATATCGGCTGCTTCAGCAACCATGTCTATCATTTCTGATTTATTCACTATAGATTCCTCTGTTTTAATTCAAGGTTCGGTGGATTTATATTTTATTCCGGGGCAGAAGCTTAAGTGTTGTTATCATGCCCTTGGCTTTTACTACGGCACAGGATTTTACCCATGCAAGGCTATTGTATACAAGGGGAAACCCGCTGAAAGAGGCTGTTTTTGTGCGCTAGATGTAAATTAATGCCAGATTCTGACCTATCTAGCCAAAAAACCTCTTTCAAAGAGGAATATCTTTTTAAAATACTAATGCGTAGTCACTCCATCATTGTCGGTTTTTTTAGCCCGACGAGAGGCCGCGGCTTTAGTTTTTACTGCCTTTTTCTTGCTCTCATTCAACGGTGTTGGTGCTTTTTCCAGGGCAATTTCAAGCACCTCATCGATCCATTTCACCGGGTGAATTTCGAGACTCTTTTTGATTACATCAGGCATCTCTGCGAGATCCTTGGTGTTTTCATGAGGAATAATTGCATGCTTGATACCGCCTCTATGGGCTGCCAGTAATTTTTCTTTAAGCCCGCCTATTGGCAACACCTCACCACGAAGAGTGATCTCACCTGTCATGGCGACATCTGCCCGCACCGGAATATTGGTAAGACCGGAGACAATCGCGGTACACATAGCTACCCCGGCAGACGGGCCATCTTTTGGCGTCGCGCCTTCCGGTACATGCACATGAATATCGTTTTTCTGATAGAAGTCTGCAGTAATACCCAATGATTCAGCCCTGCTGCGAACAACACTCATTGCAGCCTGAATGGACTCCTGCATTACTTCTCCCAGCTTGCCGGTAAACTGCTGCTTGCCACTACCTTTCAGCACGACGGCTTCAATCGTCAGCAGTTCTCCGCCGACTTCAGTCCACGCCAGGCCTGTGACCTGCCCTACCTGGTTATGCTCTTCAGCTTCACCGTAGCGGAAGCGCCGAACACCGAGATATTTCTCCAGCTGTTTAGGCCCGACCACTGCCTTTTTATGGCGCTTATCCATTAACAAGTTCTTCGCAACTTTTCGTGAAATCTTGGCGATTTCACGTTCCAGTCCACGTACACCGGCTTCACGTGTGTAGTACCGCACAATATCTCTCAACGCGGTACGTGAAATTGATAACTCATGTTCCTTCAGACCATTATTTCCCTTCTGCTTTCTGACCAGATAAATCTCTGCGATATGGACCTTTTCATCCTCGGTGTAACCAGAGAGACGAATCACCTCCATACGGTCAAGTAATGGTCCGGGAATGTTCAGTGAGTTGGCTGTCGCAATGAACATGGTTTCTGACAAGTCATATTCCACTTCCAGATAATGATCGGTAAAAGTGTTGTTCTGCTCCGGATCCAGGACTTCGAGTAAAGCCGATGACGGATCGCCACGGAAATCCATAGACATCTTGTCAACTTCGTCAAGCATCAACAACGGATTTTTAGTTTTGACCTTGCTCAGGTTCTGTACAATTTTTCCAGGCATTGATCCTATGTAGGTTCTCCTGTGCCCCCGAATCTCGGCCTCATCTCGTACACCGCCCAGTGACATACGAATAAACTTACGTCCTGTAGCTCTAGCAATTGACTTGCCCAGTGATGTTTTACCCACGCCTGGAGGTCCGACCAGACAAAGGATAGGGCCTTTAAGCTTATTCACGCGCTGCTGAACTGCAAGGTATTCAAGAATTCGTTCTTTGACTTTTTCCAGGCCGTAATGGTCTGCATCCAGTACTTCCTGTGCCTTGCTCAGATCTTTACGTACCTTGGAACGCTTTTTCCATGGCACATTTACCAGCCAGTCAATATAGTTCCTGACGACTGTCGCTTCAGCCGACATCGGTGACATCATCTTGAGTTTTTTCAACTCACTGTCTGCCTTTTCCCTGGCTTCTTTAGTCATCCCCGCTTCGGCTATTTTGTTAGCCAGTTCATCGAGTTCATTAGGCGTTTCATCCATGTCACCGAGTTCTTTCTGAATGGCTTTCATTTGCTCATTCAGATAATACTCACGCTGGCTTTTTTCCATTTGCTTTTTGACACGACCACGAATACGTTTTTCTACCTGCAGCAAATCTATCTCAGCTTCCATTACACCAAGGATGTGCTCAAGGCGCTCACTTTCGCTGCTGACTTCAAGTATCTGCTGTTTCTCTTCCAGTTTCTGGCTTAGATGCGCGGCAATGGTATCAGCCAGTCTGCCCGGTTCTTCTATCCCAGACAGAGAGTTCAGCACTTCGGGTGGGATTTTATTGTTCAGTTTGACGTATTGTTCAAAACTGTTGATGACGGTACGCATCAACACATCGACTTCATCATCACTGATAGCTTCTATTTCAATTGTTTCCGGAATCGCCATGAAACATTCATCAGTTTCAGTAAACTCAACAGCTCGTGTTCGCTCACCACCTTCAACAAGAACCTTTACCGTGCCATCTGGCAGCTTCAGCAGCTGCAAAATACTGGCCATGGTTCCAATGCTGTATAAATCATCTTTACCCGGATCATCATCAGCCGCATCTTTCTGCGCCAGCAGGAGAATTTCCTTGCCACTATCCATCGCACGATCTAGTGCAACAATAGATTTTTCCCGACCCACAAACAGTGGAATAACCATATTTGGAAAGACGACAACGTCGCGTAAGGGCAACACTGCTACGGTTCTGTTTTGTGGAGAAAGTTCCTGAATGTTTACATTTTCGCTCATTTAGATGTTCCGGCCTGACTGGCGTTCTGACTATCGGCCTGCTGTGTTGCAGGATGTACTATGAACATAGTGTCAACAAACTTGAATTCAAGTCTGTATACACGGA
>JARFQI010000185.1 GCA_029287855.1 Arenicellales bacterium
GTAAAACCCGCCTGCGACAGCCCGACGCAAACACCATCTCCCACCAGAGCATCCTCTTCTACCAGCAATATTCTCATCTACATACTCATTGAGATTCATTAAATTTCCACGTAAGACCTGTCAACACAGAAATGATAAAAATCAATATCATGCCATGGTTTATCAAGCGTATAACTTTATCACCTACTGCTCATAATAGCAGATGTTCAACGAAATACACATACTTTTTGTCCGCCTGTCCTGCAATACACAGCGCTGATCGTTTGCCCTGTTCTGCTTAAGAAACACTTAAGCAAAGAAGATTACGGTCATTCTGCATATTGTGGGCAGGAAATCCGCCTGTCAGGCGAGTTTTTCAATAAATGATAACAACAAAATATTAATACTTACGAGCGAAGGAAGAATCATGAAGACATCAATGAAAACAGCAGCAGCTATCGCACTTACACTAACTGCCAGCCAGGCCCTGGCTTTTGACACTGAAATACAGCAGGTCGGCATGCTGTATCTCAATATTCCGCTGAATACACAGTCAGTTCCAAAGATGGATAAATCAGTGATGGGACTTCGTTTCGGCCAGACACGCATCTCTACTGATAGAGCAGGGTCTCTGTTTACCTACTTCAGGACTCGTCCTGCCCTGTTTGATATTCAGTTTGGCATGGTTCGAGATCTGCATTCTGCCGATGATCTCCGCTTCGGATTACTGGACCTGAAACTGACAGGGATCAGTTCTGTTGAAAAAACCTATATCAACGGAGCGGCTGTAGTTGGTGGCATCGTAGCTACAAAAGTTCTGGCGGGGGCTGCCGCTGTCGGCGGCATCGCTGTGGCAGCGGCAGCAAGTAGCGGCGACGATAAGTCAGATGATAATTCTTCCAGCGACTCTTCTACTAGCAAAAATGATGATAAAGATGACGATGTTGCAGAACATGAACAAGGACATGAACAAGAGCACGAGAATGAAGCTGAGAACGAACATGAAGACGAGCATGAAAACGAGCACGAAAATGAAGCTGAAAACGAACATGAAAACGAGCACGAAAATGAAGCTGAGAACGAACACGAGGACGAGCACGAAGTAGAAGGTCCGGAAGGACTCTCATAATAATTCTGACTGCTTAAATAGTCGACACAGACCTCTATCATTTCAGCATAGGAGTTTCGCTAGCATGCGCACTACCTTTTTAAAAGGTAGTGGGCTTTTTTATCAGCTTCTGTTATTCAACTGGTATCACCAGGGGAAACTCAAAGCAGGCTGGTCAGGCTTGATAAGAAAGCATCATTCTCATGCGGACGGCCGATGGTAACGCGCAAACAATTTTCCAGTGCAGTGCCGGGACGATGCAGGCATTTGATCAGAATCTTTTCTTTTAACAGCTGGGCATGGATGTTCTCGGCCCTGTTTCCAGAAACCCTGAACAGAATAAAATTGGTATCGCTTGGAAATGCCTGTATACCCTGCATTGATGACAATGCACTGTAAACACGGTCACGTTCAGTGCAGATATTCTCAATCTGAGCCCGGAACACTGACCAGTGGTCAATAGCGAAACAGGCAGTAGCCTGGGTCAGGCTATTAATATTGTAGGGCAGACGCAGTTTGTCGAGCTCCTTCATCCAGTCAGGATGGCCTGCGATAAGTCCGAGCCGGATACCGGCCAGGCCAACCTTCGACAGAGTGCGCATGACGATCAGATCCGGATAGTCGACTAATCTGCTCATAAAGTCCTTACCCTGCTTTACAAAAGGCTGATAGGCCTCGTCAACAACGACCAGCCCCGGTGCCAGTTCAAGAATCTCTTCAATATCAGATCGCTGGAAGGCCGAACCGGTTGGATTGTTTGGCGAAGCAAGAAATATTACTGCAGGCTGGTGACTTTCGATCGCACTGCGCATGGCAGGCATATCAAGTGTGAAATCCTGTTGCAGCGGAATACCCGCGTAGTTCAATCCACATGCACCGGCCAGCACTTCATACATGACAAATGATGGTGACGGTGAGAGTACAGTCACCTGGTCTCCCGCCAACGCCATGAGAATTACCTGTATAAGTTCATCAGAACCATTACCTAGCATGATTCCCGCTTGATCAGGAATTGCCATAACAGTACGCAGGCGCGGCACAAGGTCGGCTGCCTGCGGGTCAGGATATCGATTCAGCTGTAAATCATTCAGTGATTCTCGCCATGCCTGGTTAATTTCAGGCGGCATCGGCCAGGGGTTTTCCATCGCATCGAGTTTAATGAAATCTCCTGCCGGAGGAACATGGTAACTGCTCTGCTGCTTTATTACGTCACGTACCCAGCGACCAGCTGATGTTGTATTTTTCATCAGGGAAATTCTCAGGCTGTCAGGGCTTGCCTTTAATCCGGTACTCGGCCGAGCGGGCGTGTGCAGTCAGAAACTCTGAGCGCGCCATAACCGATGCCGTTTTGCCCAGTATCGATGCCGATTCAGGAGTGCACATAATCAGGCTGCTGCGTTTCTGGAAATCATCAGTTCCCAGGGGAGAGCTGAAACGTGCCGTACCCGATGTCGGCAAGGTGTGGTTCGGGCCTGCACAATAGTCACCAAGCACTTCATTGGTGTGCGCTCCCATGAATATCGCGCCGGCATGACGAATCTGTTTAGCAATCGTTAATGGATCATCGACGATGAGTTCAAGATGCTCCGGTGCAATACGATTGACCACCTCGATTGCCTGCTCGAGATCATCTACCACGATGATCGCACCCTGCCCCTGCAAGGCTGCCTGAATGATCTTTTGCCGCTCCATCGTTGGCAGCAACTGATCAATTGCCAGCTGTACACGTTTAGCGAAATCTTCAGATGTCGTCACCAGTATGGACTGCGCCAGCTCATCATGCTCTGCCTGGGAAAACAGGTCCATGGCAACCCATTCCGGCTCAACTGCCTCGGCATCACCGTCACAAAGAACGACTATTTCGGAGGGACCTGCCACCATGTCAATACCGACTTTACCGAACACACGACGCTTGGCCGTGGCAACATAGGCATTACCCGGACCAACGATCTTGTCCACGGCCGGGATGGTATCAGTACCATAAGCAAGGGCTGCAACGGCCTGTGCACCACCTACGGTAAACACCCGGTTGACACCGGAAAGCGCTGCCGCAGCCAGTACCAGCTCGTTGATTTCGCCGCCTGGCGTTGGAACAACCATAACAGTCTCTGCGACGCCTGCGACCTGCGCCGGTACCGCCGTCATTACCACGGTAGAAGGATAAGCCGCTTTTCCTCCGGGGACATAGACGCCAACACGGTCCAGTGGCGTAACCTGCTGGCCCAGCAAGGTGCCGGTGTCATCGATATATGTCCATGACTCACCTCTTTGCCTTTGATGAAATTCGCGCACGCGTGCAATAGAGAAATCCAGCGCTTCTCGCTGTTGCACAGTGATAGATTCCACTGCCTGCTGCAGTCGTTCGGCTGGCAGTTCAAGATCTGCTGCGTCTGTGACATCCATGTGATCAAAACGGCGCGTATATTCAAGCAATGCCTGGTCACCCTGCTGGCGAACACGGCTGATGATCTGTTCAACAACTTCTTCCACGCCTTCTATCTGCTCATGACTACGATCAAGCAATGCCTGCAGTGATTCGGAAAAATCCTTATCGCGGCTGTTCAGTTGCAACATTATCAGGCTACTCATCTTTTGACTCCAGCGCAGAGGCAATGGCTGCGATAGTGGACTGCATCAGGTCATGTTTTAGCTTCATCGAAGCAGTATTTCCAACCAGCCATGAACTAATATCAGCAATATGCTCTACTTCAACAAGATTGTTAGCACGCAATGTGTTTCCGGTGTCGACCAGGTCGACGATGCGATCTGCCAGACCAACTAAAGGCGCGAGTTCCATCGAGCCGTACAGCTTGATGATCTCTGTCTGAATACCCTTGGCGGCAAAAAAGTGACGAGCAATCTTTACGTATTTTGTAGCAATGCGCAGACGTGACCAGTTGGCAGGATCATCATTGGCTGCAATATCAGCCGGCTCGGCAACCATCAGCCGACAGCGCGCAATACCAAGATCAAGCAGCTCAAACAGGTCACCGTCATATTCCATCAGAACATCTTTGCCGGCAACGCCAAGATCAGCAGCACCAAACTCTACAAATGTAGGCACATCTGCAGCACGGATGATAACCAGCTTGATATTCGACTGGTTAGTATCAAAAATCAGCTTTCGGCTTTTACGCGGATCTACTAGCGGCTCAATGCCTGCAGATGCCAGCAATGGCAGTGTATCGTCAAGTATCCTGCCTTTTGACAGGGCTATGGTCAGTGATTCAGTCATATGATGTCTCAAACAAATTACGGCAGTTCAACGGGCCCCGGCAGTCTGGCGATAATGATGGCCTGAAACCCGTTTAATACTGGCACCAAGCCTGGAAAGCTTTTCCTCTATGCCCTCGTAACCGCGGTCAATGTGATAAATACGGTCTATAACTGTTTCTGAGCCAGCGGTGGCCTTTACCCCTGCAAGTACCAGCGATGCCGACGCACGCAAATCAGTGGCCATCACCGGCGCACCCTGTAATTTTTCCGTGCCCTTAATGATCGCAGTATTTCCCTGCAACTCTATCTGAGCACCCATACGCTGCAACTCCTGCACATGCATAAAGCGATTTTCGAAAATCGTTTCAGTAATCGTGCTGGTGCCCTCGGCGACGCAATTTAGCACCATGAACTGCGCCTGCATATCTGTCGGAAAGGCCGGGTAAGGCGCAGTAAGTATATTCACTGCCTTCATTCTTCGTCCACCTGTGCGCAAAGTGATCCAGTCTTCACCAATCTCAATTTCAGCACCGGCCTGACGCAATTTATCCAGCACCGCATCAAGCAGGTGCGGCACAGTGTCACGTACCGTAATATTGCCGCCAGTAATTGCGGCCGCAACCAGGTAAGTGCCTGTTTCAATGCGATCTGGAATTACGGAATGCTCTGCACTGTGCAGTGACTCAACCCCTTCAATCACAATCTCATCAGTACCGGCACCGCTAACCTTTGCACCCATACTGTTGAGGCAGTTTGCCAGATCAATCACTTCAGGTTCACGCGCGGCATTTTCAATAATCGTTGTGCCGTCCGCCAGGGTCGCTGCCATAAGCAGGTTTTCAGTTCCTGTAACCGAGACGACATCCATGAATATACGCGCTCCGCGCAATCGGTCTGCGGTTGCTTTGATATATCCATCTTCAATTCGAATATCTGCGCCCATTTGCTGCAGACCGCTGATATGTAAATTGACTGGTCTTGAGCCGATGGCACAGCCGCCCGGAAGGGAAACCTCTGCCTTGCCGAAATGCGCCAACAATGGCCCCAGCACCAGTATCGAGGCACGCATGGTCTTTACCAGGTCGTAGGGAGCGATGACAGAATTCAGAGTGCTGCTGTTAGCTGTAATATTGAGTTTCTCATCAATTTCCAGACTGACACCCATGCGGCCCAGTAATTCCATCGTGGTAGTGATGTCGTGTAAATGAGGGACATTTCGAACGTGCAGAGCTTCTTTTGTCAGCAAGGATGCCATCAGCACTGGCAAAGCGGCATTTTTGGCACCTGAAATACGCACGTCACCACTCAATGTTCGGCCACCGGTTATAATGAGTTTGTCCATTATGGAGCCTCTGATCTATTCATACACTCGTATCATCCGATCGAATTGCCCAGATTCTTCCTTCCGCATATGCACAATAACCAGCATAAAGTGAATTTCGTGCCTCGATCCTGAACATGTTAGATTGCAATCTGCTTTGTCCAGAAAATATCAGAGGCTCATTTAAGAACCATGCAGGGAAACTAAATATAAACGGCGAAGTATAAACTTACTGGCACTGATAGTCAGCAAATAAACCAACCATCAGCAGATCAATAGTGCATCAGCCAGGCGTTGATGTTAATCAACAGCGCCTAATATTACGTTAGTGCGGGAATGAGTTTGAATGGACGGGGCTTGCACAGCCGACTGCAACGTATCAAACCCCGGTAATTCTATATTATAAGAGTAATTGAACCGTTAAAGGTTACAGGGCCTGAATCTTTTCCTGCAGTTCCCCACTCTGATACATTTCCATCATTATATCGCTGCCACCGATGAATTCGCCCTTGATGTAAAGCTGGGGAATAGTTGGCCAGTTTGAGTATTGCTTGATGCCTTCACGTATATCCGGGTTGGATAAGACATCAACAGTATCAAATTTTGCCCCGCATGCCTTCAAAATCTCCACAGCTTTGCCTGAGAATCCACATTGTGGAAACATCGCGCTGCCCTTCATATAAAGCATAACGTCGTTTTCTTGCAGTTGAGACTTGATTTTTTCATGTGCATCCATCTTGCTATAACCCTCATTAATCCGGTGTTACCGGGTTGAATTTATCAAGCCGCCCCATCACGAGCGGCATATTCTTCAGGTGTCATTGTCTGCATTGAAAGCGCATGGATTTCTGCTTTCATACGATCACCTAACACCTTATAGACCAGTTGATGCTGCTGCACCCTGTTTTGCCCGGCGAATTCCGGGCTAACGATAACAGCATAGAAATGCTGTCCATCACCATTAATTTCAACCCTGCAATCGGAAATTCCCTGCTCAATCCAGCCTTTAATGTCTTCTGGTGTTACCATTTCAAATCTTTTCCTTAAAATATTAAATTCCTGTCTACCGTAAATTGCATCATAAATGAACCAGTTTCACTGCAGCACAAGAAGTTTTAGAGTTTGGGCAATCCCTCTCAACAGCCGTTGAACTGTTAACCTGTCAACTGCGCTCCTTCAACAGCAAGCGCTAATATAGCATTTTTTATTAGTGACTATTCACCAGAAATGGTAAGGGATAGCAAAACCTGGTGTCGATTTTCGATTTTCGGGATACTGAAAACTACTGGGAAATTACCTGCAAACCGCTCTTTTTCAGTTTATAGACATCAAGCATCGCCAGGAGCTTTTGTGGACTGTTGGTCAGCGAAAGCGATTTTTTCTGTTGTGTTTTTATCTGCAGGCAGGCTGTAAGCAATGCGACGAAAGCACTGTCACAATCAGAAACCTGCTTCAAATCAAGAAACAGGTCTTCTGGCTTTTCGGCCTCAATAAGCAGTTTTATTGACAGTTCATCCAGATGGTCAAAAATGGCTGTGCCAGAAATCTGGCAAGCACCCTGGGCACACATCAGCATGGGCTTCATTCAACAGTCTGCATGCTGTTTTTTTTCTGCAGGTCTGCAATCAGTACCGGCAAACCTTTCCGGCTTATAGTTATGTTGTAGGAGTTACGAAATGTAGTGACCAGGCTGATTCCATCGATGCGTACATCGTAGACTTTCCAGTCACCATCCTTTTTTGCAAAAAAATATTCGAGCCTGACAGGGACTGCCGCCCCTACATCAATCTCCTCTCTCACAATCACGCCATCCTGGTAAGGTACTGCCGGGATATAAGTGATCTTTTCATCCGAGTATTGAAACAATGCCTGGGAATAGGTTCTCACCAGTAGTGTTTTGAATTCCTCGGTAAACTGAGTACGCTGTTCAGCAGTTGCATTTTCGTAATGCTTGCCGAGCACTATTTTAGTCATTCTGTCAAAGTCGAAATGCGGAATCGCAACTCTGTTAACCATCGCGTAGAGACTGTTTAAGTCTGCTTCATAGGTTGCGCGATTGACTGTAAATTCATGCAGCAGCTCTTCGGTCGTCACTTTAATCAGCTCATCAGGTTCCATGGCATAGGCCTGGGCGCCAGGTGTACCAATCAAAAAGAGACAAATTAAAAGCAATTTTCTTATCATTGTTTTGCTCCTTGGGAATTACTAAACAATAACTCACCAATCAGGTTTTCCAGCACAACTGCTGACTGTGTTAATCGAATGTGATCGCCGTTTGCAAGGTACTCTTGCTGTCCTCCCGGCTCCAGTGAAACAAACTGCTCTCCCAGTAAACCCTGGGTGTTAATCGAGGCACTGCTATCGACTGGCAGGTTTTTATATTCGCCGGAAATATCCATCACCACCTCTGCCTGATACGAAGCAGAATCCAGTCGAATTTCATTTACACGCCCTATTTTAACCCCAGCCATGGTAACAGGCGCCCTGACCTTCAGACTACCGATATTGTCAAAGCGTGCATTGACCTGGTAAGGATCAGTGACAGCCACAGAATTCAGATTACTCACTTTCAGTGAAAGAAATAACAATGCCACCACCCCGGCGATTACAAACAGACCAACGATGATTTCGACGAATTGTCTCTTCATTTTCTTAACTTATCCTTAAGGACTATCTAAAAGTCGTCGCTTGTTATTGATATGACCGTACCAAGTACCATTAATCTTATCCAGATACCAATTACTGGAACATCATTGATGTCAAACAAAAGTCCATTACAAGCACCACCAGTGATGACAAAACAACGGTCAGCGTCGTTGCCGTGCTTACGCCTGCCGGTGTCGGGCTGGCATCATAACCCATAAACACCGCAATGAGACTGATCAAAACACCAAAAACCAGGCTTTTCAAGAGGCCATTGATTACATCCTGCTGAAAATCGACTCCCTGCTGCATGGCTGACCAGAAAACCCCCTGATCCACTCCCAGCACATCAACACCCAGTAAATAACCACCAAAAATACCTACTGCAGTAAACAGAACAGCCAGTAGCGGCACGGATATAACACCGGCCAGAAATCTCGGCAACAGAATACGCCATACCGGGTCTACCGCCATCATTTCCATCCCGGCCAGCTGCTCGGTTGCCTTCATTAGGCCAATTTCCGCTGTTAATGCGGCACCTGCGCGTCCTGCAAAAAGTAGACCTGCAAGCACAGGACCCAGTTCCCTGGTGAGAGACAGAGCAACCAGTAAACCCAATGATGATTCGGCGCCAAAATCTACCAGGGTATTATAGCCCTGCAGTGCCAGCACCATACCAACAAACAATGCAGCCACGATGATGATGGGCAACGTCAAAACACCTACTCTGTAAAGCTGTTCAATTAAAAGCCCATAGCGCCTGATTGCAGATGGAATGCTATACAACATCTGCATTAACAACATACAGGCACGACCTGTGGCGGCAAACACGGCCAGACTGACGGTCCCGGTTCTACGCACTGCACTGATCATACTGCCCCACCTGTTTTTGATGCGTCATCATTGCTGGAAGAACCATTGAGTAAATCAGCAAAATAATCATCCGCCGGGTAGTGAAAGGGAACAGGACCATCAGCCTGCCCCTGCAAAAACTGGCTGACATCTTCTCGTCCTGAATTTTTTATTTCATCTGGAGTGCCGCAGGCAAGCACCTTGCCCTGACCCATCATGTAAACAAAGTCAGCGATTTGCATTGCTTCATGAACATCGTGTGTTACGACGATAGATGTCATGCCAAGAATAGTATTCAACTGCTTGATCAGCTTGACAATGATTGCCTTAGAAATTGGATCGAGGCCGGTAAACGGCTCGTCATACATGACCATTACGGGATCCATGACAATTGCGCGTGCAAGTGCCACACGACGTGTCATACCGCCGGACAGCTCTGCAGGCTTCAGCCGCCTTGCCCCGCGCAGACCAACCAGCTCCAGCTTCATCAAAACCAGCTGTCTCAGTACTGGCTCCGGAAGCGCGGTGTGTTCACGTAGCGGAAAAGCGATATTCTCATAGACATCGAGATCATTGAGCAGTGCTCCGCTTTGAAATAGCATGCCAAGCTTCTTGCGCAACGCAAACAGCTCACGTCTAGCCAGGTCTGGAACAGACAGACCATCGACTAGCAGGTAACCTTTATCCGGACTCAGTCGTCCTCCGACCAGCTCGAGCAATGTCGTTTTGCCAACTCCGCTGGGTCCGATAACTGCTGTGACACTGTTTCGCCGAACAGTCAGGCTGAGGCCATTCAGAACAGGTTTGCCGGCACGCTGCAGATATATATCAGTCAGGGTTACTATGTTTTCGGGTTCAGGTTTCAAGTTTATTTGTTTTCAGTTAGTACAAAATTGTCTTTGGTCAACTGTCTATTCTTCCGTCTTCAGACGCCCATCAGCTCTGCCAGTATGCGGGTTTTCTGGGCGCGCAACGGCGCATCATCTTTACTGGTGTTAAACAGACCCGCTGAACGTTTTCCTGACATCCATCTACCGATTTCTGACACTATTTTCCTCTGTTCTGGAAGTGTTTGCTGATCAATCAGAACGATAAGAAACTCACCCGATGGTAATGGTGCTTTCTGTGCTGCAGGATACCAGACACTGGACAGCTGTACCTCGTGGCAAAACATATCCACACCTGATATAGAGTAATCAGCTGTGCCAGCATCGAGGCATACAGGGAACATATTATTTAATTCAAGAATCGTCTTGCTAACCTCTTCACCTGCATTCCGCCAGTCATATTTCAGCACCAGTCCAGCCACCTGTGCAGAAAAAGCAGCCGGTAAACCGGACAATTCTTCAATCAGGTTGTGCAGATCAGCCTCAGCCGGAGTAATAGCGTAAAGAATAAAGCGGAAGCCTTCGTCGACCTCGTCAATCCAGTTATTTTTTGCCGCCTGTCGCCACTCTGACTGCGGCAACAATACACTGCGTAACAGTATGCTGTAACTTGCTGCTCGCCAATCTACCGGCAAATCATCGTCATAGAAACTACCCTGCCAGGCATCGACGTCTAAACCAAAGCTACCGGTCATTAAATACTCTTCACTCATCCTTTTTCAACCTCTGCTACAATCGCGCTGCAAAAGAACAGGTCCGGCTGCGATAATCCGGGTTCCTCTGATTTATTCTGGACGATGTAGATTGCGACATATAACACATAGAATCAAGGATCATACGGCTAGCACCATCTGGGTACTGCGTATACAGGCTGTAAAAACCGTGAACATATCGATCCTGAGAGCATGCACTTGAAAAAGTCAACACCCCAACTGCTATCCAAAGAACTTTCATCCTGATGTTACAAGCTGTTCTAGCCATCCTCATCGGCTTTATAATATTGGCCTGGAGTGCAGACCAATTCGTCAATGGTGCAGCTGCACTTGCACGCCATCTTGGCATATCTCCATTGATTGTTGGCCTGACAATAGTAGGCTTCGGTACCTCGGCGCCTGAACTGGTTATCTCGGCTATCGCAGCACTCACTGACAATACGAATCTGGCCGTTGGCAATGCGATAGGGTCAAATATTGCCAACATAGGCCTGGTACTTGGCACCACGGCTATCATTACACCACTAACAATTGCTTCATCAATATTGAAGCGTGAATATCCGCTGATGCTGGTTGCCATGGCACTGGTTTTTGTTGTGCTGTTTGATGGAAATCTTGGACTATACGAGGGAATCATTCTTCTTGCTTGCCTGCTCGGCGTCCTCCTATGGATAGTTTATACCGCAATTCGAGAAGGTCATAACGCCCCCGGTACCCTTGACGACGCACTGGAAATCGAGTTCGAATCCGAACTTGCGCTGGATGAAATCATGTCGAAAGCATCTGCAGCATTCTGGCTCATTGCTGGCGGCATTTTACTTGTTGCAAGCTCAAGACTGCTGGTCTGGGGAGCGACAACGATTGCTACTACCCTCGGCATTAGTGACTTGATCATCGGCCTTACCATCGTTGCGATTGGCACCAGCCTGCCTGAAATTGCTGCTTCAATTGCCAGTGTTGTGAAGGGAGAGAATGATATCGCTATCGGCAATGTTCTGGGCTCGAATATTTTCAACTCCCTCGGGGTCATTGGGTTGCCTGCAATCATTAACCCGACCATTGTCAGTACTGACGTGTTATATCGCGATTTACCTGTAATGATCGGCATAGCGATGTTGCTCTATTTCCTATTGTACAACCACAAAGGGAAACCTGCCCTGTCGCGTGTTTCCGGCTTTTTTCTACTGTCGCTTTATATTGTTTACCTTGTCATACTTGGTATTCAGGCAGCATAGGAAAAGATTGTTTTACGTTTTATGTTTAACGTATTACGATGAAAAGCTAAGAATCAGAATGAGAAAAATAAGATAATGAACAATATAATCACAAAGCACCTTTTATGATCTTTTATCTTTAGTGCTGTTGATTAGCCATAATCAATAAATCGAATTCACTTATAACTACGCTTAATAGAATAATGACCGACGATGAACTGACACGCGAGGGCAAAAAAGTACTGCAGCTTGAAGCCGAGGCAGTTGCTGCCCTGGCTGATCGTCTTGCTGAGAACTTTTCAGGCGCCTGTCGGGCTATTCTTTCCTGCAAGGGACGCGTAGTGGTGGTAGGAATGGGCAAATCCGGCCATATAGGCAGTAAAATAGCTGCCACTCTTGCCAGCACTGGGACCCCCTCCTTTTTTGTCCATCCCGGTGAAGCCAGTCACGGCGATCTTGGTATGATTACCCCAGAAGACCTGGTGATTGCAATTTCCAACTCGGGAAATACACCAGAAATTCTTGCCATACTGCCGATGATCAAGCGCCTTTCCGTGCCACTGGTTTCGATGACAGGGACCGGCGACAGTCCATTGTGTGTGCAATCAGATTACTGTCTTGATGTCGGTGTTGAAAAAGAAGCCTGTCCACATAACCTTGCTCCAACAGCGAGTACCACAGCGGCTCTGGCAATGGGCGATGCACTGGCTGTTGCCCTGCTCAAGGCACGCAATTTTACCGCCAACGATTTCGCCCGCTCACACCCTGGCGGAGCACTTGGTAAACGACTGCTGCTGTATGTCAGTGATATTATGCAGAGCGGCAAGCAGATTCCATTAGTCAATATCAATGACAGTTTGCAGGTGGCTTTGCTCGAAATGAGCAGCAAAGGCCTTGGTATGACCGGGATCGTTGATGACAGCGGCAAACTGGCGGGTATTTTTACCGATGGCGACCTGCGACGGACACTAAATAAAGGTGTAGATCTCTATGCAGTAAAAGTAGCTGACGTGATGACACCTGATCCAGCAGTTACCACCAATGACTGCCTCGCCGCTGATGTCGTTAATATGATGCAGCGGCTCTCAATCAACAGTATCCTCGCGGTAGATGAAAATCACCGGCCTGTGGGAGCCCTGAATATGCATGACCTGTTACGGGCAGGATTAGTATGAAGACAGATGAGCTGAAACCTGACTTTGCTATCGCTGATGAACTGCTGAGGCTGGCGAGTCAAATTCGCCTGGTACTGTTCGATGTAGATGGCATACTCACCGATGGACGCCTGTTTTTTAGCGACAGTGGAGATGAAGGGAAAAGTTTCCATGCCCGCGATGGCCTTGGTATTAACCTGCTGCAGCAATCTGGTGTTGCCGTGGGAATTATTACAGCTCGCCAATCCAGACTGGTTGAACACCGCGCCCGGGACCTGAACATCAAGCATCTATACCAGGGTAGAAAAGAAAAATTTCCTGCCTACAAAGAACTCTGTGATGACCTTGGTCTACCACCATCTGAAGTCGCCTTCGTCGGTGATGATGTTGTTGACCTGCCTATCATGCTTGATGTTGGCCTTGCCGTCACTGTACCAGAAGGACACAAACTGGTTAAACAACACTCCCACTGGACCACGCCAAATCACGGCGGATCCGGTGCAGCCAGGGATGTTTGTGAACTGATCATGTATTCACAGGATACATACAGCAAGATGATGGAACAATTTTTGTCCGCAGATGCGGCAACTACCTGAGCCCATTGGAGCCGCAGCCGCATGAACTGGCCAGAGCGTATTATTATTTTTACTATTGTCATCGTACTCGGTGGCATTACCGCCTGGATGCAAATGAGCTTCCTCGAGGAATCAACAAATGAAGAGCTTGTCCTTGCTGAAAGCCATGACCCTGATTATTACATCGAAAACTTCACTGCTGTTGGTATGGATATCAATGGTGAACGTCAGTATGTGCTGGAAGCTGAACGAATGGTACATTTCCCTGATGACGATACTTCCCTGCTCGATAAACCTCATGTTATACAATATGAGACCGGGCGAGCGCCAACGCATATATATTCAGAAACCGGATGGGTTTCGGCCAATGGAGATGAAGTCATTCTAACCGGCAATGTACGTGTTATTCGTGGACGTGATAGCACGGGTAGCGGTGGTGTAACAACAACTGAAAAACTTAAAGTCGTGCTAAAGGAACCCTTATCCTAAGCACCCTGGAGAGCAAATATGATTTTTTATTCACGTATCCCGTTTATTTCCGGTCTTGCCATTGCAGGCCTGCTTTTTAGCAGTCCTGTAGTCGCTTTAGACAGCGACAAGGATGCTCCAGTTAGCATTAATGCCGACACCACCGATATTGATTTTCGTACAGGTAAACGTGTCCTGACTGGAAATGTAGATGTTTCCCAGGGCACGCTAAACATTAAAGCTGACAAGATTGTACTGATCTACAAGGGTGATAAAATTGACACTGCTACTGCCTATGGCAAACCAGTCAAGTTCAAGCAACTTCCTGAAGGCCAGACAGAAATGGTACATGGTGAAGGAATAACACTGCAGTTACAGCAAGCAAAGAACCTGATAACACTGGAAAATAATGCAAAAATCACCCAGGGGGCAAATACAGTCACGGGTAAAGTCATCTATTACAATACGCTAACCAGCAAGATGACGGTTAAAAGCCAGTCCTCAGGTAAGAGTAAGCAAACAGCCACTACCTCACAGCAGTCAACAAGCAAATCAGCTGGCAAGAAAACAGACTCCGGGCGAACCAGGATAGTTATTCAACCTGGCGCCATGAAAAAATAATAAATCAGTTGAACCCATCGACACTGCATAAAATATGAGCATTCTCTCTACTGAAGGCCTGCAAAAACGCTATAAAGCCACAACTGTCGTTAAAGGCGTTGATATCAATGTTGAAACCGGTGAAGTGGTTGGCCTGCTGGGACCTAATGGGGCTGGTAAGACAACCTGTTTTTACATGATTGTAGGCCTCGTGCAGCCTGGCGAAGGCAATATATGGCTGGATGATGTCAATATAACAAGCATGCCGATGCACAAGCGAGCACGGCTAGGCATCGGCTACCTGCCGCAGGAGCCATCAGTTTTTCGTAAACTAACCGTCGAAGAAAATATTATGGCCGTACTGGAGGTACAGCCTGACCTGACAGTAGCTCAATGCCATGAACGCGTTGACTACCTGCTGGAAGAATTCAATATTGAGCATAAACGTGATGCCCTTGGTATCAGCCTCTCTGGTGGCGAACGCCGACGTGTTGAAATAGCCCGCGCCCTGGCCCTTGAGCCACTCTTCATCCTGCTCGATGAACCCTTTGCTGGCATCGACCCGATTTCGGTTGGCGATATTCAACAGATCATTTCACAGTTAAAAAATATGGGCATTGGGCTTTTGATTACTGATCATAATGTTCGCGAGACCCTTGGTATCTGTGACCGTGCCTACATTCTTAGTGACGGTGAAGTCCTGACAGCGGGCTCTGCAGAGGAAGTTTTATCGCACAAAGAAGTTCGTGAGGTGTATCTTGGTCATAATTTCCGCCTCTAGAAACAACGACTACATGGCACGCAGGCTCTATTTTCGTCTACACTAAATAATATCAACAACACTTGAATTAGCTCATTGCAGGTATCATCTACAACTATACGGATATTATGTATCATTCTGATTGACATGCCCCTAATAGAGAGAGAATATGATCGCAGGGGGTTAGCTTAAGATGACAGACATGAGCCGTAGCAAGTTAAAAAATAACGGCAATCCCGCATGAAACAGACACTGGAACTCAAACTTGGCCAAAAACTGGCCATGACCCCACAGCTACAGCAGGCCATCCGCCTGTTGCAATTATCCGTTATAGACCTCAGAACAGAGATTCAGACCGCCCTCGATAACAACCCTCTGCTAGATACAGCAGATCAGGATGAAGACCTTGCCGGCGCCGAAACTACTGAAACTGACAGTGAAGACGCCTACAACAGCGATAAGAATGGCACAGAACAGCAGGTAAACGATAACAGTGATGAAATTTCCGCGAGCAACGATACCAACGATGTGTTTGAGCAGGGTACAGCTGGCGACGAGCTGAAAGAAGACTATGTGTGGGATGACGAGAGCTATATCCCCCGTACTACCAGCAGCAATAACAGGGACAACGACTGGAGCGGCATGGAACTCGACAGCCGTAATTCATCACCGACAACCCTGCATGACCACCTTGACTGGCAAATGCGCATGCTGCCTTTGTCAGATAAAGACCGGTTGATTGCAGAAACGATTATTGAAGCAATAAATGAAGATGGTTACCTGACACTTTCTATTGAGGACATCACCGAATCACTAGCGCGCACGCAGGATATCGAGCTTGATGAAGTACTCGCTATATTGCATCAAATCCAGAGCTTCGACCCGGTTGGTGTCGCCGCCATCGATGTAGCTGACTCGCTGCATATACAGCTTCGACAACTGCCCGATGACACACCACACCTGGACACCGCCAGGTCTATCGTGGATAAACACCTCGACCTGGTCGCTCATCGGGACCTGGCCAAGCTGAAACGCGTATTGAAAGGAAAGTCAGCAGCCCTGGGGGGTGCTATAAGCCTGATCCAAAGTCTCAATCCTCGCCCCGGGAGCATAATTAACCCGTCTGAAACACGCTATATCATTCCTGATATTTCGGTGAAAAAGATCAATGGCTGCTGGATTGCCCTGCTGAACGAGGAAGCCCTGCCCAAATTGCAGGTGAACCGCTATTACCAGAGCCTGATAAAGCGTGGCGATAATAGTAAAGACAATCAGTATCTGAAAGAAAATCTGCAGGAAGCTCGCTGGTACATCAAAAGCCTGCAAAATCGCCATGATACGCTGTTAAACGTTGCCAATGAAATTATCAAGCGGCAGCAGGCTTTTTTTGAAGAAGGCGATGAAGCAATGAGGCCAATGGTATTACATGACATTGCCGATGCCCTGGAATTACACGAATCTACTATTTCACGTGTCACAACAAATAAATATATGCAGACTCCTATCGGAGTCTTTGAACTGAAGTATTTCTTTTCCAGCCATGTGGCCACCACGGCGGGCGGGGAGTGTTCCTCCACCGCCATCAGGGCACTGATCAAGAAACTGGTAGCGGCGGAAAACCCCCGCAAGCCCCTGAGCGATAACAAGATCGCCCAGTTGCTGGAGGAACAGGGAATCAAGGTGGCCAGGCGCACCATCGCCAAATACCGGGACGCCCTGTTCATCCCGCCGTCCAACGAGCGCAAGAGATTGGTATAGAATTACAG
>JARFQI010000025.1 GCA_029287855.1 Arenicellales bacterium
AGTTTCTTCAGCGTGCTGCCCATCTCAGCCGGGTTTTTTGTCACCGTAATTCCGCATTCTTCCATGATCTGAATCTTTTCAGCGGCTGTACCTTTGCCACCGGAGATGATGGCACCGGCGTGGCCCATGCGTTTACCAGAAGGGGCGGTAATACCGGCGATAAATCCAACTACTGGCTTGGTCATGTTCTCTTTTACCCACACGGCGCATTCTTCTTCATCGCTGCCGCCAATTTCACCAACCATCACCACCGCTTCGGTTTTCGGGTCATCGTTGAACATACGCATGACATCGAGGTGTTTCATACCGTTGACCGGGTCACCGCCGATGCCGACACAGGAAGATTGCCCAAGGCCTAAACGAGTCAGTTGATCAACGGCTTCATAGGTCAGGGTGCCGGAACGGGAAACCACACCTATTGGACCTTTGCTGTGGATTTGTCCGGGCATAATGCCGATCTTTATCTCATCCGGTGTAATAACGCCGGGACAGTTAGGGCCAATCAGCAGGGTAGAAGAGTCTTTCATGCGTTGACGCGTACGTACCATATCGAGCACAGGAATACCTTCTGTAATACAGATCACCAGTTCAATGCCGGCATCAACGGCCTCGTCAATGGCCGCAGCGGCAAATGGCGGTGGAACATAAATGACAGAAACATTTGCCCCGGTTTCCTGTTTAGCCTCAGCGACTGAGTTATAGATTGGGATGCTTTCGAATTCCTGGCCACCTTTACCCGGCGTGACACCGGCGACATAGGCCTGTTTGCCATTCGCATAGGCAGAACTATGGTGCGTATGAAACTGCCCTGTTTTGCCGGTGATGCCCTGGGTCAGTACACGGGTGTTTTTATCTATTAAAATTGACATCAGGCCTGGCCTCCTGCGGCGATGACGGCCTTTTTAGCGGCATCCGCCATATCGTTCGCGGCAATTATACTTAAACCGGATTCAGCCAGCAGCTGCTTGCCCTGTTCAGCGTTAGTGCCTTCCAGTCGAACCACCAGTGGCACACCAAGGTGAGTATCCCGAATAGCAGCGATCAGCCCCTCAGCGATAATATCGCAGCGCATGATACCGCCAAAAATGTTGACCAGTATGGCCTTGATGTGGGGGTTCTTCATCATCAGGCGAAAGGCATTGGTGACCTTTTCAACACTGGCGCCGCCGCCGACATCTAAAAAGTTTGCCGGTTCACTGCCGTAGAGTTTGATGATATCCATGGTTGCCATTGCCAGGCCAGCACCATTGACCATGCAGGCGATGTTGCCATCCAGAGGGATATAGCTGAGATCATGTTCTGCTGCTTCAATTTCGTCAGGATCTTGCTCATCTGGATCATTTAACTCGCTGATTTCAGGGTGACGATAGAGTGCGTTGTCGTCAAAATTTAACTTTGCGTCAAGCGCCATGATGTCGCCGGAATTTGTCACCACCAGGGGATTGATTTCTACCAGCGAGGCATCTTTTTCTATAAACAGTTTCAGCAGGGTATTAAAGAGCTCTATGGCCTGAAGCTTTGTCTGACCGCTTAGACCGAGCTTGTCTGCAACAGCGGCAAGTTCCTGCTGGTCGAAACCCGTCACAATATCAGCATAGGTAGTAAGAATTTTTTCCGGCGCTACCGCAGCCACTTGTTCTATTTCGGTACCACCCTCAGTGCTCGCCAGCAGGGCAACCTGTTGTCGGCTGCGGTCAATCAGCATCCCGGCATACAATTCACGGCCAATATCGACGCCTTCTTCGACCAGCAGGCGTTTCACAATACGTCCTTCGGGGCCGGTTTGTTTGCTGACCAGGTTCATGCCATGAATGCTGTTAGCGTACTGTTCCACCTCTTCTAAGGAGGTTGCTACCTTTACACCCCCCGCTTTACCGCGACCACCTGCGTGTATTTGCGCCTTTACGACCCAGATGTTTCCGCCAAGCTTTTTAGCATTTTCCAGGCATTCATCAGCGTTCATAGAGGCAAATCCTGCGGGAACAGGAATTTTATATTCTGCAAGTAAGGCCTTCGCCTGGTATTCGTGTATATTCATTTATTTATTTAAATCAATAATATATTGGTTAAACCTAATGTTTTTGTTGAGTATCATCAAGTCTTCTAGATATTTTTTATTCTGGATTGTTTGAACCATGAACAGTGATGCTTCATAATTGCGTGAATTGTTAACCCTGGCCCATATAATAGCCCATGTTGACCACTTTACTGAAAGCAAAATTACACGGTGCCCGTGTCACCCAATCTGAGCTTGAATATGAAGGCTCGTGTGCGATTGATCGTTCATTACTCAAAGCCTCCGGTATTCACGAGTACGAACAGATTCAGATCTACAACGTCACCAATGGAGAAAGGTTTACCACCTATGCCATACTTGCCGAGTCCGGTTCAGGAACAATTTCCGTCAATGGTGCCGCTGCTCACAAAGCAGATCCGGGTGATAAGCTGATTATCTGTTCCTATGCTGCGCTTGATGAAGAGGAAATGAAATCATTTAAACCAGTACTGGTCTATCTTGATGAAGCGAATGCCATCACGCGCATTGGAAACCAGATTCCAGTTCAGGCGGCGTAAGACGTCGATTTAGGTTTTACGTGTTGCGTTTTACGTGACACCCAAAGATCTAGTAGTAATACCTGGTGTCAAATACCGTAGCTGTCCCACATTCTCGTCATTCCGGCGCAGGCCGGAATCCAGCAATACAATCGGACATCAAATTCAAAACATATGGATACCGGCCTACGCCGGTATGACACTATGGATAATTGTTTATCCTTAGTCCATAGTCCTTAGTCCTTAGTCCGTAACACGTAACACGGCCCTTAAAACCCATCCTTCCACATTCGCAAATACCTGAAACAGTCTTCACTGTTTTTTATCTGCTGACCCGAATGTTTTGCTACCGCCAGCATGACGCTTTTTTTGCTGGTGCGCAGGAAAGGGTTATAGCGTTTTTCCATCTCAAGAGTAACGGGCAGGGAAGGCAGGTTGTTTGCCCGTAATGCCTTTACTTCGTCAATTCGGCTCTGAATATCCTGATTGTCCGGTTCAACGGCCTGTGCAAACCGCAGATTATCCAGTGTGTATTCGTGAGTGCAGTATATGACAGTGTCATCGGGTAGCTGGCTGATGCGGTTAAGAGATGCATGCAACTGGGCCGCAGTGCCGCCCAGTAAACGGCCACAGCCTGCGCTGAACAGGGTGTCGCCGCAGAAAAGTTTGTTGCCAGTAAGGTAGCCGATGTGGCCGGCGGTATGGCCACCGATGTCCATAACCTGCAGATCCAGTCCTGATTCAGGAATTCTGATGCGCTCATTTTCTGTCAAGGGTGTTGTCAGGCAGGGGATAAATTCAGTAGCAGGGCCGTAGACCGGGATATCATATTTTTTTACCAGCTGCTCAATACCATTGACATGATCCCAGTGGCGGTGGGTGGCCAGTATTGCCACGGGCCTTATTTTTTCCTGTTCAAAGAAATTTTCACAACCTGCTGAAGTGCCTGGGTCCACTATCACTGCAGTGGAATTCAATGTGTTAATGAATAGCCAGATATAGTTATCTGTCAGTGAGGGAATCGGTTTTATAGTTATGGACATGTTTTTTAATCCGGGGTTTTCCGATGATTGTCGCAGAATCTATGCCAGTATTCCTGAATCAATCACCTGGATGAATCATGGAAAAGCTTGATTATGGTATATTAATCGATTAATTTGCTTCTATTAAAATATTTTAAAGTATTTTTAACGGCTAGGGGTGCCATGTCTTCATTGACAGGGCTGAGAAAACACCCTTCGAACCTGATCCTGTGCAAGCTATGAGCAGTGCTTGTCAGGGTGTAGGGAAGCTGGCTATCCATTTGCCGCTCTTCCTGCATGTATAACCACCTGAGGTGACAAGATGAGCGCAAAACCCGAAGAATTTCTTAGTCAGAACGCAAAAGTCGACAAGGCTTCTGTAGCTGATTTTCCCGGATCACGTAAGATTTATGTACAGGGCTCGCGCCCAGATATCCGCGTGCCTATGCGTGAAATATTATTGAGTGATACCCAACTCAATGACGGAGTAGAAAAGAACCGGCCTGTTACCGTCTATGACACCTCCGGTGCCTATACCGATCCCGACGTCGCTATTGATATTCAGCAAGGGCTGGCGCCAATCAGGGATAACTGGATTACAGAACGCAATGATACGGAGTTATTGACCGGGCTCAGCTCAAAGTTTGGTTTGCAGCGGGAAAATGACGAGAAGCTGGATGGTTTGCGATTTGCCCACCGACGCACTCCGCGCAGGGCTAAAAATGGCGCTAACGTAAGCCAGATGCACTATGCAAGGCAGGGCATCATTACACCTGAAATGGAATTCATCGCCATTCGCGAGAATATGCGTTTAGAACAGCAGTCTGATGCTATCGCAGCACAGCACCCGGGTGAGAGTTTCGGTGCCTCGATTCCTGCCCGCATCACGCCGGAATTTGTCCGCGATGAAGTAGCCAGGGGGCGTGCTGTGATCCCGGCAAATATTAATCACCCTGAACTCGAACCGATGATTATCGGGCGCAACTTCCTGGTCAAGATCAATGCCAATATCGGTAACTCGGCAGTAACTTCATCGATAGAAGAAGAAGTGGACAAAATGACCTGGTCGACACGCTGGGGTGGTGACACCGTGATGGACCTTTCTACCGGCAAGAACATACATGAGACGCGTGAATGGATTATCCGTAACTCGCCAGTGCCAATTGGTACCGTGCCGATCTACCAGGCGCTGGAAAAAGTCGATGGCGTTGCTGAGGATCTTACCTGGGAAATCTACCGCGACACCTTGATTGAGCAGGCAGAGCAGGGTGTGGACTACTTTACTATTCATGCCGGTGTTCGCCTGGCCTATGTGCCAATGACTGCGAAGCGAACAACCGGGATTGTCTCACGCGGCGGGTCAATTCTGGCGAAATGGTGCCTTGCACACCATCAGGAAAATTTCCTTTATACTCATTTTGAAGATATCTGCGAGATTATGAAGGCCTATGATGTGTCTTTCTCGCTAGGTGATGGCTTACGTCCCGGCTCTGCTGCCGATGCCAATGATGAGGCGCAGTTTGCCGAGCTGGAAACCCTGGGCGAATTGACCAAAATAGCCTGGAAGCACGACGTGCAGACAATTATCGAAGGCCCCGGCCATGTCCCCATGCACATGATCAAGGCAAATATGGACAAGCAGCTTAAGGCCTGTGGTGAAGCTCCATTCTACACACTGGGTCCACTGGTGACCGATATTGCACCGGGTTATGACCATATTACATCGGGCATCGGCGCCGCTATGATTGGCTGGTACGGCACCGCAATGCTGTGCTATGTAACACCAAAGGAGCACCTTGGCCTGCCGAATAAAGACGATGTAAAAGAAGGCATTATCACCTACAAGATAGCCGCCCATGCCGCAGATCTTGCCAAAGGTCACCCGGGTGCACAGATTCGTGATGATGCAATGTCAAAAGCACGTTTCGAGTTTCGCTGGGAAGACCAGTTCAACCTCGGGCTTGATCCGGACCGTGCACGTGAGTACCACGATGAAACAATGCCGAAACAGGCGCACAAAGTAGCGCATTTCTGCTCTATGTGCGGGCCTAAATTCTGTTCCATGAAAATCAGCCAGGAAGTACGCGAATATGCAGCGAAGCAGGGCCTGGACGATGTAGAAAAGGCTGTTGATAGCGGCATGGAAGAAATGGCGGTGGAATTTGTAAAGCAGGGCAGTGAAATCTATCGCGATGTCTAGTTTGGCAAAGAATTTCTTCATTGATATAGAAATTATGTTGATATAGAAATTCTGCTGGATTCTATATAATGAATGTTTCCTCAGTGTATAGAGGATCATATCGTATAGATAAGACAGTCGAATTTTGAAAGTAATGCCATTAGGAGCAAGAATAAATGACAGATAATAATGATAATCTGGTTGCGAACGCAGAGATGATTCGCACTTCACCACTTGGAACGGAGTTGTCAGACAGCCAATGCCAGGCACTTGCCGATAAAGTGACTGTCATGGGCCTTAAAGAGAACCAGTTTCTGATCGAAGAGGGACAGCAAGATGAGAGCCTCTATGTCATCATCAGTGGACATCTCGAGGTTCTGATCAAGTCTACAACTGACGATTACGTTACGCTGCATTTACTGCGTGAGGGTGAAATGGCAGGTGAACTGGGCTTTCTTGACGGGCGTCCGCATAGCGCCGGTCTACGGGCGGTGGGCAACTGCACCGCGATCTGCCTGACGCGTGAAGACTTTGAGTCTTTCATCAATGAGGACCCGGAGCTGATGTACAAAGTAATGCGGGCCATTATTCGCACAGTGCATGGCATTCTCTGTGACATGAACAGGTCACATGTTGAGATGAATAATTACATCTATAAGCAGCACGGACGCTACTGATTTTTTGTATAAAATAATTATCACAGTCATACTGCTTGTCATCGCCCTGGTTGTCGGGCGAATGGTATTCCTTTCGCTGACTTCCAGGGCACCGGACACAAGTCTGGTCGACGGCAAGCTACGACCTTGTCCCGATACGCCTAATTGTGTATCCAGCGAAGAGCAGGGGGACTCGAAAAGCCTTCCCCCGCTTTCTTACAGTTCATCAACTGAGGAGGCCTGGCAAGACCTTAGGATAGCTATCGATGAATCTGGCGGTGTAGTACGTAATGATGATGCGCCATACCTCTGGGCGACCTACACGACACGACTATTTCGTTACGTCGATGATATGGAGTTTCGAATGGAGCCGGAACATAACCTTATCCATGTTCGCTCAGGCTCTCGAGTCGGCAAATCAGACCTTGGCGTCAACAGGAAGAATGTCGAAAAACTGCGCATACTGTTTAATGCAGCCCAGTCATCATCCAGGAAACTCATTCAATAGCATTTATTCAATCTAAATTCGAGTTTGTTTCTATCGTTGTTCACAGCAACATAACGCCTCGCCAGCTCAGGCTTTAGAAGGTCATTCATTTCAAAACGTTGAACAAGCTATATTAGATTAAATTTATCTCTCGACGAAATTCACCAGAAAACATACTCGCACAAATTACATTGTTATATTAAAATATCAGGTTTTATTAATATAACGTGGGGAAAGGCTGTGGGTGACATACTCAAAAAAAACATGAAAAACCTCGTTGCAGGTTTACTCTTTATCCTGTTTGCCCTCTGGCTTGCCAGTGTTGTTCCTACTATCGAAATTGCCTGGGTTGCAGCACTGCTTCTCCTCACTATTTACCTCTTTGCATTTGAAATTGTTGGTGTCGATGTCGCCGCCATTTCTATAATGGTTTTGCTTGGCTTAACGTCACTTTTAGCGCCCTGGATGGGACTTGAGAAGGGGCTGATAGACAACCAGTATCTATTCAGAGGTTTCTCCAGTAACGCCGTGATGTCGATCATCGCCGTAATGATTATTGGCGCCGGCCTTGATAGAACTGGAATGATGAACTCTGTTGCCGCATTCATTCTGAAGATTGGCGGTAAAACAGAAAAGCGCATCATTCCAATCATTTCAGGTACCGTAGCATTCATTTCCTCATTTATGCAGAATGTTGGCGCAGCTGCACTATTTATTCCTGTCGTCAGCCGAATTTCAGCCCGCTCAGGTCTGCCAATGTCGCGACTGCTGATGCCGATGGGGTTCTGTGCAATCCTTGGCGGCACCGTCACCATGGTAGGTTCATCGCCACTGATCCTGCTGAATGACCTTATCCTGACGTCAAACCATGCCCTGCCTGATGATCAGCAGATGGAACTGTGGTCGTTATTTTCTGTTACACCGGTGGGTATTGCACTGGTGGCAACAGGCATCATTTATTTTGTTGTTGCAGGCAAATATGTGCTTCCCAAGAGCCCAGCGGAGAGTGGTGCAGTTGCTGCAACGACCATGGGATATTTCCAGGACGTCTACGGCATTGATTATGCAATGACCGAGGTGTGTTCTCCTGAAGGTTCGCCACTGACAGGAATGATGCTCGATGATATTGAAACAAAGTACAAGATTCGCGTTATTGCAACGCAGCGTCCCGATGGTGAAACCCGCGTAGGGCCAGGGTCGCTGGCACGAGACCTTGCATTGGAAGGCAAAATGGCGTTGTGTATCCTCGCCTCACCGGGGCACTTTAAGAATTTCGTTGAAGAGAATAATCTGACCGTTCATGATGAAATGGAAGTGTTTACAGAATCTCTCGCAACAACTAAGGCCGGTATTGCAGAAATAGTCATCCCGCCGGGGTCCAACCTGATCGGCAAGAGTGCACGCGACGTCTGGCTGCGCAAGGTTTACGGTATTGCCATGGTTGCCCTGCATCGTAATGGAGTAACCATGCGTGAAGGTGAGGGGATCAGGGATATGCCTTTACAGGCGGGTGATACGATGGTGGTTCACACCCAGTGGGATAACCTGGTACGTCTTGAATCTGATCGAAATTTCGTCGTCGTAACGACAGAATTCCCGCATGAGAACCTTCGTCCGCAAAAGCTTGGCTGGGCCGGTTTTTTCTTTGCTGTGGCCCTATTCATGGTACTTTTTACTGACCTCCAGCTGTCTATTGCCTTGCTGACTGGTGCTATAGGAATGATATTGTCCGGCGTATTGTCTATTGATGAGGCCTATGAAGCAGTGTCCTGGAAAACCGTTTTCCTGTTAGCCAGTTTGATTCCCCTGGGTCTGGCCGTTGAAACTACCGGCACAGCCAAGTGGATTGCTGATCAGACACTGATGGTTGTCGGTTCACAGCCAATCTGGGTGATACAGGCCTCAGTAGCGGTGCTGGCGACTTTCTTTACCCTGGTCATGTCTAATGTAGGGGCTACTGTATTACTGGTACCACTGGCGGTAAATATTGCCATTGGCGTCGGTGCCAATCCTGCAGTATTTGCGCTGACCGTCGCCATTGCAACATCAAATTCATTCCTGATACCGACGCACCAGGTAAATGCCCTGATAATGGGCCCGGGTGGTTATGGTGTGCCAGATTTTATGAAGGCAGGCGGTATTATGACCATACTGTTCCTGGTGGTGATGATGGTGATGATGACGCTGGTTTTCTAAAACATTAGTTTGCAGATTTCGGTGGTCGGTTTTCTGTCATCACATTATGCTTTTGAAAAGTGAAAACTGACAACCAGGTTTTATGTAAAACTATGCTCTTCAGCCGGGAACCGGCGGCTACGAACATCGTCTGCATAGGCCATGACAGCTGACTGGATGTCATGGTTATCCTGCATGAAGTTTTTAGTAAAGCCCGGCGGCTTTCCCGGTGTGATGCCAAGCAGGTCGTGCAGCACCAGGATCTGTCCATCACAGGCATTGCCTGCGCCGATGCCGATTACCGGCATTTCCGAGTTAGCGGTAATTTCTGCCGCCAGCAATTTCGGTACGCACTCGAGGAGAAGAATGTCAGCACCGGCATTCTCCAGTGCTGCCGCTTCTTCGATCATTTGCACAGCCGCCTGGGCTCCACGTCCCTGGACCTTGTATCCGCCTGATTTGTAGATAGATTGAGGTTTCAGCCCGATATGCGCACATACCGGGATCTCGGCGCGGGCAAGGGCTTCCACTATATGCAGTTGATCCAGCCCGCCTTCGAGTTTCACCATGTGGGCGCCGGCCAGCTGTAAAGCAGCTGCAGCATTCTCCAGTGCCAGTTCAACACTGCTGTAGCTCATAAATGGCATGTCCATTACCACCAGCGCTCTATCTGTGCCTTTGCTGACGATAGAGGTATGGTAAAGCATATCTTCCATACTGACCGGGATAGTCGTCTGGTGCCCCTGTACGACCATACCAAGGGAGTCGCCGACGAGAATGATCTCTACCCCGGATTGATCGAGCACGCGGGCAAAGCTGTAATCATAGGCAGTCAGCGCAACTATCGGCTGCTTTTGCTGCTTCATTTTTCTTAAAGCAGGGATGTTAACCCTGCTGATCGCTGTTTGAACGCTCATGCCTTGCTAGTGATCTCACTTAAAGTAACCAGTTCTTGTCTGATTGAATCTACTGAGGTGTTGAAATACCCAAGTTCTTCTTCGTTTAGCTTTAGTTCAATGACCCTTTCCATGCCTTTTTCACCAAGCACAGCCGGTACGCCGATGGTAATATCCTTCTGGCCATATTCTCCATCCAGATAAGCGACAGTTGGCAACACTGATTTGCGATCGTATGCAATGGCTTCGACCATTTCTGCAACGGCTGCTGCGGGCGCATCATAAGCGCTGCTGGTTCCCCTTAGTTTAAGTATCTCGGCACCGCCGACGCGGGTACGCTGGATAATTTCTTCGATCTTTTCAGGTGGCAGAAAATGTTCGATACCAATACCAGATATGGTTGTGAAACGGGTCATCGGAACCATGACGTCGCCGTGTCCACCCATCACCATTGCATTGACATCTTTTGCCGACAGGCCTGTTTCCAGTGCCACAAAAGCGGCCATCCGCGAGGAATCAAGCACACCGGCCTGTCCTATTACGCGGCTCCTGTCCCAACCTGTGCGTTGCAGTGCATGGTAGGTCAGAGTGTCAACCGGGTTGCTGACCAGCAGCAGCATGGAATCTGGCGCATATTTCAGGACATCGTCGATAATTGAATCGAGTACATTTACATTGGTTTCCATGACATCTGCGCGTGTCATGCCCGGTTTGCGCGGGATACCGGCGGTAACGATAATTATCTCGGCATCTTCAATGATTTTGTTGTTACTGTCACCGCTTAGGCGGGTGTCGAAGCCGAACAGAGACGCAGATTCCTGAATATCCAGGGCCGCGCCTTCGGCTGCACCTTCACGGATATCCGACAGTACTACTTCACGGCTCAGATCTCGCGTGGCGAGAA
Organism: Arenicellales bacterium; assembly: GCA_029287855.1. GTDB lineage: Bacteria > Pseudomonadota > Gammaproteobacteria > BMS3Bbin11 > BMS3Bbin11 > BMS3Bbin11. The sequence goes on from JARFQI010000025.1 coordinate 10,873, forward strand.
ATTGAGCGGTAGATTCACCGACACGTCCTGCACCGATAATTGCGATTTTGTTCATGGCCAGACTCCTCCTGGGGTTACGAATTACTTTTTTTCATTTATGGGACTATATTATATTTTTATCTCTAAAGTAATGGGGGAAGGGAGATCCAAGTTTCAAGTTTTAAGTTCCAAGGAAAACCAAAAAAATATTAGAGTCTCATGCCGCAGCGATTAACTTGCTGATGGAATGAGCTTGGAACTTGGAACTATATTCCTGGAACTGTTGCTTACCCCTTCCAATCAACAAGGTCGAGTCTTGCTACACCACTGTCGATTGCAGCCTGTGAAACTGCTTTTGGCACGATTTCTCTTAACCGGGGATCGAAGGGCTTTGGAATAATGTGATCAGGGCCAAATTCCAGGGAATCATGGCCATAAATCTTTGCCATTTCCGGTGGAACAGGCTGTTTACCCAGCTCAGCCAGGGCGCGGGCTGCGGCAATATTCATCTCGGTATTGATAGTGGATGCACGGACATCGAGCGCACCACGAAATATGTATGGGAAGCCCAGTACGTTATTGACCTGGTTCGGGTAATCACTGCGGCCTGTTGCCATGACCAGATCACTGCGTGAAAGATGGGCGATTTCTGGCAGGATTTCAGGGATCGGATTGGACAGGGCAAAGACAATTGGGCGAGGTGCCATTGATAGCAACATATCGCTGCTCAACAAATCCGGACCCGAAACACCGATAAAGATATCGGCATCTTCGCAGGCGTCGGCCAGTGTGCGCTTCTCCGTATTAATAACAAATGCCTGCTTGGTGGGGGTCAGGTTTTCGCGTTTGTGATGCATAATGCCCTGGCGGTCAACCATGTAGATGTTATCACGTTGTGCACCCATCTCCATTAGCAGGTTCATTGATGCGACACCTGCAGCACCGGCACCCAGGCAGACAATCTTTGCGTCGGCTAATGTCTTTTCCTGCAGCTCCAGCGCATTCAGGATACCGGCCGCGATTATGATAGCAGTACCGTGCTGGTCATCATGAAATACGGGAATGTCCAGTCGTCTTTTTAATTCCTCTTCAATGTAGAAGCAATGCGGCGCTGCAATGTCTTCGAGGTTAATGCCGCCAAATCCACTGGCTATGCGAGCCACGGTATCAATGAAATCGTCAGGGTTTTCTGCATCGACTTCAATATCAAACACATCAACATCTGCAAAACGCTTGAATAATACAGCTTTACCTTCCATCACAGGCTTTCCAGCCAGCGCGCCGGTATTACCCAGTCCTAGTACTGCCGTACCATCAGTTATGACAGCTACCAGGTTGCCTTTACTGGTATAGCGATAGGCGTTCTCCGGATTATTTTTTATCTCGAGTACGGGTATGGCGACACCGGGAGTATAAGCGAGTGAAAGGTCTTCAGGTGAGGAAGTAGCTTTGGATATTTCAATTGCTATTTTTCCGGGTTTCGGAAACTCGTGGTAATCAAGTGCGGCTTTTCTTAGTTTTTCAGGCATTGCAGTAATAAGGAGTGGCTGGTTAAATGGACGCGGAAGCATATCATGTTTCCGCTGAATTCATAGGGTATTGCACTGCAACATTTAATAAATCTGATAAAATACAAGGTTATAGTATGTATTTTCAGGAGAATAGCATGTTAGATGAAGGCAGTTGCAGCGAAGCGGAACCCTTTGCGCTGCAGGTCCATGGCGATAGCATGGAACCAGAGTTTAAACATGGCTGTATCATCGTTGTTGATCCGGCCGGCGTACTCAAAAATGAATGCTTTGTTGTAGCGAAAAATGCTGACGGTCTGATCTTCAGGCAATTGATTATCGACGGTGACCGTTGCATTCTGCGTCCGCTCAATCCTGTCTACGACGAAGAAGAAATTGCCGGCCTGCATATGGTTACGGGCCTGGTCACCCAGCAGCCCGGACGTCGCCGTAAGGATTTACGACGCTACGATTGAAAGCAGCAAGAAAGGTTAAAGGGCAAAGGGGAAACCTACACATGGATAGATACTGATTTTCTTTCCCTTTCCCCTTAAGAAGAATCTTCCTTTCCGCTGTTTTTCAACTCCGCTGTCTGCTGGACTCCCTCAGACCCTGTTCTACTGCTATCACAGCCGCTTCTACGCGGGAATGAACTCCCAGTTTTCGCAGGATAGCCTTCACATGTAATTTGACGGTGCCATCTGAGATGCCGAGATCGCGAGCAATCGATTTATTACTCTGACCATTGGCAAGGAAGGTCAGAATTTCAGTTTCGCGCGGCGTTAATTCACTGAACAGGTCATGCTCAGGTTCTTTTTCTATTTCTTTCTCACCACCCTGTACAACACGCGCTAGTGATCCGGCGAGTTCTGGTGCGACGACAGTTTTGCCTGATTGAACCTCTCGTAAAGATTGAACCAGGGCGTCGGGTTCCATGTCTTTTAGTAAATATCCGCTGGCGCCATTCCTGAGGGACTCAACCAGGTCCTCTTCATCACTGCTGGTAGTGAGGATGACAATGGGCATTTCCAGGCCATTTTCACGCAGCTGGCGCAGCACGGTCAGGCCATCAGGATCGGGCATACGCATGTCCAGCAGGATAATATCTGGCTGTATTTCCATCGCCGCGCGGATACCCTCGTAGCCGTCGCCGAGTGATGCCACAACTTCGATATTTCTATTCTCGAGAAGACCCTGCAGGCCTACACGGAAAAGGGTGTGATCATCAATCAACAGGATTCGCATCAGAAGTATTTACCGGGTTGTGTGGCGATGAATTTGTTATTAAACAGCATTTACATATTCCATTTCATATACTGCGGATGCGAAGATTTTGGTTCGTCATAATTGAAGTCCAGTGTCACTCGAGTACCTTCGCCGACCTCGCTTTCTATTTCCAGTTTTCCACCAAAGCGACGAGCCCGCTCCTGCATAATTTTCAGGCCGATATGTTCTCCGGCTCGTCCATTACTGGGCTGCTCAGAAAAACCGATGCCATCATCTTCGATCAAAACCTGGTAATGATTAGCACCGCTTTTACTGAGTAAAACGCGAACAGTATTTGCATCACTGTGCTTATAGATGTTGCGCAGTGATTCCTGAATGATACGCAATACCTGCATTTCAGTATCAGAGGGTAATATCAGCTGGCCCCATTCGATTTGCAGCAGGAAATGGATTTCCGTGTCATTACGGTAGCGGTTAAGCAGTGCTTTGATATTCTGACTCAGGTCCTGGCTCTCATTGCGAATTCGGCAATGGGCGATGAGATCGCGTAATTCGTTATACGCTTCATCGAGACTGTTTTCGATTCTTTCCATTTCTGTCCAGACGGCTGAATCGATGCCTGATTGCAAGGTGTCATCAAGAACCCGAACCTGGAAACGCAGGCTGGCCAGGCTTTGTGCCAGTGAATCATGAAGTTCATGTGCTAGTCTGTTGCGTTCGTCAATGATGCCTACCCGGCGCGATTCTTCATCAAGACGGGTCTTCTGTATTGCCATTCCAATATGCTGTCCTACATTCATCAGCAGTTCACGCAGTTCCTGTTCGACTTTGTTGGTATTGGAATCTGTAAATAGATTGAATACGCCGAGCACCTTGTCCTGGTAGGTGAGGGGTACTGATATCAGCCCCAGTGAACGAATGCCGGCAAAAGTGGTTCCGGTCAGATGACGTACATTAATCAGGTTGTCGAGAACCTGAATGCTGCGCGATTCATATGCCATCTCGCATAATTCAAGTTCAGCGGTTTTCAACAGTTCGTAATCCCTATCCTGATCACGGAAACCACTGGTCGTCAGCAGGCGGAAGTTATTTTCACTGTCGAGCAGTCGTATATTAGCTGCCCGCGCATCAAAAATTCCTTTCAATACATTGAGAGAGCGACCAAGGAGATCCTGGATATCCTGTGTCGAATTGACGGTAGATGCGACATCATAAAGGATTTGCAAGGTGACATTTTTCTTTGCGATATAACGCGTCTGTTCCTGAACCTTCTCTTCCATATTGCGTGAGATTTCTGAAAACGTATCACTTAGATTGTTAATGTCTTCGAACAGCTTGCGAAGCTGTCCATGGGCCGGGCGTTTAACACGTGCAGTAAGGTCGCCTTCACGCATGCGGTACGTCCAGTCACGCAGGTCTCTCAGCGGAACCACGAGGTTTCTCGACGCCCTTGTTAACAGGTATATGGTCCATGACAGCCCCGCAATTGAGAGCACCAGCTGAATTCCTGAAGAGGGGGAAGTGTTGTTCAACAGTGAGATTAGGCTGCTGACTACCAGTAAAACAAAAACAGAGATGATTATTAGTAAAGATATAATCAGCCGGTTGCACATGATGTGACCAAATCTTATGCGTAAGCTGTTACAGACGGATGACACTTTCCCCGTCTTATTTTCTTCTTCTAGCTCATTCTGGTAGGTGTTCTGCAATATAATTGGCCAACTAAATTTATTGCTCATTTATCCTGGAAACAACGGGACAGAAGAGACAGTTCATGTGTGCTAGTTAATCTTTGCTGTTTTCCTCTTCCTGTGGATTGTCAGGCGGTTTGTAATTGGGGTCATTGGGATTGAGGAAAATGAATTCATATTTACCGTCATCCATTTGCACATAATCGAGCACCGTATCAGCAAGCAGATCAAGACTCATTGGTGAGATGACGATATCAATTCCGGCCGATTGAAATGACGTATCGTCATCGCGACCGGTGTCGTCAAAGCCCATCCCATAATGCAGGGTGCCGTCCGGATTGCGCTTTGCTGCTATGCGTAGCGGCATACCTTCCATACGGTTCTGTTTTGCCTGGTAGCGAACTTGCTGTGCTGCGTTTGTGGTGACTTCTAATAGCATAATTCTTTTCTTCTCTTAATCTGGTTAGAGTTGATCTACAGTTCTGGATATTTCAGCAGTTGTTATTACTTCTGATGAAATCAGTAAAATTTTCGACCCATGGATTGCTGCGAGTATTTCTCTGATGGGTATAGCAGGCAAACATGTTTTTATACACTATACCATCATATTTTCCATCAATTCCTGTGCCGCGCAATACCTGAAAGGCGAATTCACCAGTATCTCCAAGGTTTTCCAGTGCAGAATAGTGAAATTCATGTGCCTTGATGACATTGCTTTCGGTTGGTCTACTTTGCCAGGGAAACGAGCCTGTTTTCTCCATTCTGACATAGCCGCGACCCTGCGGCTTTCGATGCATGACAGTATCAGCAGGTATGATACCAACCATATCCGATTTTTTGTCCTGCCATTCTATGCACCTACTCAGATACATCAGGCCACCACATTCGGCATAGACGGGCAGGCCCTGTTCAATTCTGCTATGTATTTCTGTCCGTAACTGAGTATTTGCGGCCAGCTTCTCCATTTGTGTTTCGGGAAAACCGCCGCCGATGAAAAGACCATCAATATCATCAGGCAGATTTCTATCATGCAGCGTGTCTATTTCAACCAGCTCACATCCGCATTCGATAAAGGCATCGAGATCGTTCTGATAGTAGAAATTGAATGCAGCATCACGTGCAATAGCAATACGCAGGGTTTTTGAGCCTTTTGGCTTAGCATCATTTACAAACTTCCGGCTAATATCTTCTGCACAGCCCGCAATTTCCATGATTTTTTCCAGATCAACCTGGCTGGCAACGCTTTCTTCGATACCATTAATTATTCCTTCCACTTCACTGTATTCATTACCGGGTTTGAGGCCAAGATGTCGTTCAGGAAGATGCAATTTCGGACTATTGTGCACAGCACCTACAACCTCTACATCGGTATAGTGTTCAATGACGTTCTGCAGTTTCCCCTGGTGGCGCAATCCGCCGACATTATTCAAGATTACACCGGCGATACGAACGTCAGGGTCAAATGCCTGGTAACCCAAAATAAGTGGTGCGATACCACGAGTCATTCCTCTAGAGTCTATAACAAGGACAACGGGAGTCTTTGTCAGCACTGCCAGGGCGGCATTACTATTGCTGCCATCCAGGTCAAGTCCATCATACAAACCTTTATTGCCTTCAATGATTGATATATCAGAGCTCGTGCTATGGCGGTTTAGAGTTTCAAGAATTTCATCTGAATCTGAGGTGTAGAAATCAAGATTGTAGCAAGGCCTTCCCGCTGCATGCGAAAGCCAGATAGGATCGATATAGTCGGGGCCTTTTTTGAAAGGGCTGACTTTTTTTCCGCTGTTTCTAAGTGCGGCGCAAAGCCCAATACTTATCGTCGTCTTGCCTGACGATTTATGTGCAGCGGAAATAAATATTCGAGGACTGATCATT
>JARFQI010000080.1 GCA_029287855.1 Arenicellales bacterium
GCGACCTCTTCACGCTGCAGGCGGATGAGACGGCTGATGACCACGTTGAGCAGGAAGGCGGCGACACCGAAAAATATGACCGGGAAGATGGTGGCGATAGTGCGCTGCTGTTTCAGCTCTTCGGACAGGAAACGGTTGGAGAACTGGTCCTTACGACCGATGGTGCCGATGCCGCCGTAGTCTTTCAGGATGTCATCGAGGCGATCGATCACGGTCTGCTCGTTGTTGGCCTGTTCATTAGCGGCCTGCTCGTTAGTGCCCCGACCCGTGCTGCGACTCAGGGTAAGCGTGACATTATTGAATGCACCTTCCATATCATAGGCCGTAGCCAGTGGCTGTCGCGCTATCCACAGTACGCCATAGCGCAGAGGGTCAGGGAACATGGCACCGGGCGCGATCTGGTAGATAAACTCCGGCGACAGCGCAATGCCGACAATAGTCAGTGCCTTGCGCCGGCCGTTTATGGTGGCGCTGATCTTGTCGCCGGGCTGCAATTTATGCGCCTGGACAAACTCTTCGCTGAGCACGATTTCGTTATCGCGGCCCGGCTCGGGCAGACGGCCCTCGCGCAGGTAGATCTGGTTGAGCAGTCCGCGGCTGTTCTCGGGCAGTGACAGGATATGGCCGCTGATCGGATCTTCGAAGCCTTCGACATCGAGGTTCACATAAGCCATCACGCGGGTCTCGACCTTATCGACACCGGGGATCTCTTCTATGCGTTTTACCAGCGACAGCGGTGCGCGTTTCAGCGAGGCGAAGATATGGGCGAAGTGGTTGTCACGGTAATAGGTTTCGCGAGTCTCATAGAGAGAGTCGAGCGTACTCAGCGACATGATGAAGATGCCGACGCCGCTGACGATGACCATGGCGATGGCCAGTGCCTGCATACGCATGTCCCACAATTCCCGCCAGAGTTTTATGTCGAGAGATTTCATTAAGCCTTACCAGCTGAGCTGACTCGGGTCGAGCTTTGTCTCATTGACATCAACCTGGCTGATGCGGCCATCAGCGAGGTGGATGACACGGTCCGCCATCTGTGCGATGCTGGCGTTGTGGGTGATTACCGCGGTGGTGGTGCCCAGCTCCTGGTTGACACGCTGCAGTGCTTCCAGCACGACGATGCCGGTTTTGGAATCGAGCGCGCCGGTGGGTTCGTCGCATAACAGCACATCGGGGTTTTTGGCAATGGCGCGGGCAATGGCGACACGCTGCTGCTCTCCACCGGACAGCTGCGCCGGAAAATGATGCAGGCGGTCACCCAGGTCGACCAGCTTTAACGCCTCTTCCGGCTGCATCGGTGTTTTTGAAATCTCGGTGACCACGGCGATGTTTTCAAGTGCCGTCAGGCTGGGGATAAGGTTGTAGAACTGGAAGACGAAACCGACATGGTAACGCCGGTAGGCTGTCAGCTCTTTTTCGCTGGCGCGGGTCAGGTCACCGCCAGCGTATTGCACGTGACCTTCGGTGGGTGAGTCCAGCCCGCCGAGGATGTTAAGCAGTGTCGATTTGCCGCTACCGGAAGCACCGAGCATAACCACGAGCTCGCCTTTATATAGATCAAGATCGATACCGCGCAGCGCCCGCACCTGCACCTCACCCATCTGGTAAATTTTAGTGACACCGTGAACATGAAATACCGCGTTCTCATGTTTGACGTTGTCTGGATTTTTAGCTGATGTGAGCATTAATCAATCCTGAAGAAAATCCAGCGATACTTATCAGTCTTACACAATAATACCCGGGAAAACATGTCGTACGTCAATGATTAGGCATATATTTAAAGCAGTCGTTGCGAGTGGTAGCATGGGAAACGCAGTTTTCACACATACCATCAACATGAGATTGTTTAGAATCTCGACATGACGATGGCTAAATTAAAGTGGCAATTAATGTTTGAGTCAGTAAAGTGGCGGTGAGAACACAGTTGAATCCAGTATTTGCGCATTCTTTGTTATGGAGCATGCTGGGCTTGATTGTCGGGTATGCTGAGTGCGCTGCAAATAGAATGTTATAAGCAAAAGGAAAGCTGCCATCTAACCCTGTTATATTATGGTTGCACCTGAAAACAGTGGATTGATCCGACGCACAAGTAAATGAAAGAATCGAAAGTCAGTATAGGACTAATAAATCCTAAAAGTCCGGATAATGTTAGTGCTGTAATGCGTGCTGCGGGCAACTTCCGTGTCGACAGTATTTATTATACTGGCAAGCGTTATTGGCGAGCCTTAATGCGTAAACCTGACTTGCCGTACATGAGCCGGAAGCTAAGCCAGAATGTGCCGCTATCTGAAGTGACATTTATGATAGATGACATGCCTGCGGATATGTCTATAGTTTGTGTTGAATTTGCTTAGAACGCCATCCCGTTACCTGAGTATCAGCACCCGCAGAATGCGTTTTATATCTTTGGGCCTGAAGACGGTACGATTAGCCAGGATGTTATCGACAGGGCAGATGCCGTTGTCTATGTGCCAACCAATGGCTGCATGAACCTGGCAGCAACAGTGAATGTTGTTCTTTATGACAGGCTGGCCAAATCTTGCCAAAGCTATGAAAGCAATGAACTCATTCGGCAAAGCCGGTGTACCAATAACAGGCTTAAGGTCTAGCGGTAACGGTTGATTATCATCACCAGGGGCTAGACTGGTAAAGACTACTTCCGGCCGCCTCTTAAATGACGTGAATTAATTAGATCGGCGACACTTTCAGCGTGTTCTGTAACAACCTTCAGCGAACCGGTCTTTTTGCAATCAATGACCTGTTTGCCTTTTGTAATAACATAGCGATACCAGTTATCACCCTGCATGCCGTCAGGCGCAGTCGTCTTTTCCACTTCTGTTACTCGAAACTTATACTCTTTTACATCATCATGCATGATTAAAATTACCTATCATTTTCTCTGTCTTGCGCTGAGTGTGTTAGTACTTTTTTAGCAGGATTGATTGTGGCTGGCTGCTGCACCACGAAACTTTTTAAGGTTTCAGATTGAGCGACGAGTTACCGTCGTGAGAGGAGATGTAGATTTATATGCACCTGAACTCGACATCCAAGTATACAGTATTTTGTTCATTGACGCCGGACAAACTGTGACCCGTTAAGCCGGGCACCATAATTCATGTGCAGGATAAAGTCTTGTATGCAGGGGCTGGTACTCAGTAAGTCAGTAAGTAACTGAAAAATATGTAGAAGGAATATCTCTCAGTTCGAAATGTTACAATAGCGGCTAATCTATGGACTCTATTAATTGCATGACTGACGACAATAAAACCCAGACAGATACCGAGGTGGCCTGCACAAATTGCGAGGCATGCTGTTGTCGTATGGAGGTGATGCTTCTGACCGAAACCGGCGTGCCTGGACATTACATTGACACCGATGAATGGGGTGGAAGGACAATGACAAGGCTGGATGATGGCTGGTGTACGGCACTGGATCGACACAGTATGCTTTGCAGGATTTACCAGAAGAGACCGCTAATTTGCCGTGAGTTCGAGATGGGAGGATACGAGTGTCAAGCTGAACGAACTGCTGCTGTGCGTTGGGCTAACTCGTAACGGTCTGCTGCTGGCGTAAGAGGATGGCGATAAAAACATTGGAATTTGTCATCAAGAACGGCGATGAAAGATTGAAAAATACAGTCATTTCTATGACATACGTCAACTCATTATATTCAAAATATTGATATTCTTTTTATAGAACAAGATGTTGCTTCCTGAAACACATCCAGATTGCAGAACATACAATAGGGAGTCATCAGTCATGAACTCAAATACTAAAACTGTCATAGTTAGCATAATTGTAGCCGCAACTTTATGCGTATCTAATAGCACATTTGCAAAAGGCGGTGGCGGCGGTAAAGGCAGCTTCAGCAGTGGTCAAAGTAACCAGGGCTCTAATCCTGGCCGTAGTGGCTCCGAGCAGCAAGGAAAGAGCCCAGACAGCGGTACCAATAGCCAGATAGAATCCAGACAATATCAGAACCAAAACCAGCACCGCTATAATAAGGGTTCAAACGGCCAGGGTGGACAGCAACAGGTGCCTCAACCTGCACCAACCCCTGCAAAGCAGGGCAAGTAGGCCGTCTATACTACTTTTTTATGATAAATACCCGAGTCCCGGCTAATACAGCCGGGATGCCTGTCTGTATATTCATACAGTATCCGCTTTAAAAAATTAATTATTCCTTTCTCCTGTGGACATTTGATTGCTGATATATTTTAGCGAACACTCTGGGTTTCGGTGTGAACTCGCATGATCAGTTTTATAAATCCGGATCATATCAACAGTGTAAATCGTTGGCATGTTGTTACAATGAAAATAGAGATTGCTTCGTCACTTTGCTTCTCGTAATGACACTTCTCGCAATCAAACATGGGAATAATATGTAATATGTGTGGAAGACTGGTTATATATTCACCTTCAGAACGTTACGCCGGATTACTTGGCGTAACAGCGAACTTTGCCTTGAGCCCGCGTTACAACATTCCACCAACTTTTGAGATACCAGCCTGCAGGGTGAGTCCACAGGGTGAACGTGAAATGATGCTGATGCGATGGGGCCTGGTGCCACGCTGGTCAAAGGGGCCTGATAGCCGCTTTTCTATGTTCAATGCACGCTCTGAGACGGTGCATGAGAAGCCTGCTTATCGTAGTGCATTTAAAAATCAACGCTGCCTAATACCTGTCGATGGTTTTTATGAATGGTCGCAAAGCAATGGCAAGCAGCCCTATTTTATACACCGTCGTGACAATACACCCATGGTGTTCGCCGGGCTGTGGGATTACTGGCAGGACAAGGATGGGAATAGTATCGATTCCTGTACGATTATTGTGACAAAGGCCAATGATGAAATGCAGTCAATCCATGATCGTATGCCTGTTATCCTCGACCCACGGCTATTTGATGACTGGCTGGATCCACAAAACCATGCAGTGGATGAATTAAGAGATATGTTGCAGCCTTATGCACCCGGTGATCTTGAGAGCTATCCTGTTAGCCGTGATGTCAATACACCGAGAAACGACAACCCGGATTTACTCGATAAACTGGCCCCCTGAATATTGACCGCTAGTGATGGAAATAATGAAAAACACCTATAGCAATTATATTCCTGCTAATTCTCTATAGTTCAGTGGTACAGGCTACAGAAGAAATAGGCCTCGAGATTCTCGATACCTGTTTAAGCGAGCAAAAAGCCATGCAGGGTGATCCCGTGAGTAGTCTACGTTACGGTTTATGCCCTGGTTATTTGAAGGGTGTAGCCGATCGCCTGAATGGACATGGTGTTTGTTTACCGGAATACATCAATACAGTTCAGCTCACTCAGGCACTCAAGTTAGTTTTCCTGGATTATGTCAAAGGCCACCAGAAACAATTAAAATTACCGGCGTAGTTGACAGTTGTTCCTGCCTTTCAGCAGGCCTTCCCATGCCGTCATCAGAACTGAAGAATATGAGACAGAAGCAGTTTTTTTCATATACACTATCCATGGTAGAGGTATAGCGATGAAAAAAATACATGATCGTCATTATCCCGCGGGACTTGAGTGGGTAATTCTTAAAAAATTACCCATGGTCCTGCTTGGTGGAATTTTTATTCCGCTGTTTATGTCAATCATTGTACGACTATTTCCTGCGGCCGAGTCTGCAACAGAGATTGCCAAGCAGCAGACCAGCATTGACATACTTTCAGTTGCACTATTTGTCGTGGTGTTTATTTCTGTATTCACGGTGGCCATTGGCTGTGTAATTATCGTATTAATGAAGGGCCCGGGTTATGTCGCTGACGCCTATAAACTTGAAGATTCTGACCGTCCAGGGCCGGATAATAAAAATCCCGATGCGTGATCATGCCGGGGTGTTTTTCGCTACATGTTCAAGATGAATAATCCTGCAATCAGTCAAGGTCTGTCAGAATTACAGCTGCAGCAATTTATGCATGACGGTTACCTGATTCTGCGAGGGCTTGCACCAGGTAGCTTACGTAAGCAAATGATAGATGCGGTAGAGACGGCTTTAAATCCGGCTTTAGGTCCGTTGGAATATGAAGCGGATGTGCAGTATCCCGGTTCACCATCTAGCCAGTCGGCAGCTGGTGGGCATACGCCCCGACGCTTGTTGAATGCCTACTCCCGTGATGCAGTATTTCGACAATGGGCAGGCTCGCCTGATGTGGCGTCAGCGCTCAGGCAGTTGATTGGTACGGAGCAATTGCTGCTGACCCAGAACCATCATAATTGCATCATGACCAAGATGCCTGAATACAGCAGCAAAACCGGCTGGCATCAGGATATCCGCTACTGGAGTTTTGACCGTCCGGAACTGGTCAATGTGTGGCTGGCATTGGGTGATGAATTTGCTGACAAGGGTGGTATGAAATTTATACCTGGTTCACACAAGCTGGAACTTGATCGCGGCCGGTTTGACGCAGATTTATTCCTGCGCCATGACTTGCCTGAAAACGAATCATTGATAAATAGTGCAGTGGATGCAGAATTAAAAGCGGGAGATGTGTTGCTGTTTCATTGCCGCACTTTTCATGTTGCTGGTGCGAATGAAACACGACAGGCAAAGTACTCAGTGGTATTTAGCTATCACGCCGTGGATAACCGGCCAATACCGGGTACGCGCTCCGC
>JARFQI010000083.1 GCA_029287855.1 Arenicellales bacterium
ATGCAATACAGCGCTGCTGTACAGAGAGGTGACTGGCATCGCAGTGAAAACATCTGCCTGCTCGACTATCCGATTGAAGAAGTCGCCGGCAAGACCCTCGGTATCATTGGTTATGGGGTGCTGGGACAGGCGGTGGCTAAAGCGGCTCCGGCGATGGGTCAGGAAGTACAGGTATGCCAGCACCTGCACGGTGACGCAGAACCGGGGCGGCTGCCTCTCGATGAACTGCTGGCCACCTGTGACATTCTCAGCCTGCATATCCCGCTTAACAAGCAAACTGAGAACCTGATCGGAGAACGTGAAATCGCCCTGATGAAAAAGAGTGCCCTGTTAATCAATACCGGCCGTGGAGGCATCGTCGATGAGCCGGCACTGGCTGATGCATTGCGGCAGCATAATATTGCCGGCGCAGGTGTTGATGTGCTGGCTGTCGAACCGCCGCTCGATGACAGCCCGCTGCTTGCCGACGATATCCCGAATTTGATTGTTACACCACATACGGCGTGGGCCAGCCGGCAGTCACGGCAACGCCTGGTCGACCAGATAGCTGAAAACATCACTGCGTTTCTCCGCGGTGAGATCGTCAACCGGGTAGGTTAAGCCTTAACGAATTAGCTCAAACAATAACCTTAATAACTCAGCCTTACATGGTATCCGCCAAACTTGCGGATATTGATGACTCCCTTATCGAGTATCAGGTATTGGCCCTTGATTCCCAGTAATTGACCATGAATCTCATGGGTCCGGTCAAAATTTAAAGCACTTACCTTTTCCGGGTATTCGAGTACCGGATAGCGGATGTCGACAATGTCTGCCGAAGGCAGGACCTCAATCACATTTTCGTCTTCATCACTGATCAGTATCTCCACAGGCAATGCCAGAGTCTCGAGCAGATGGTCACGTAACGCAACCAGGTCAATCTCCTCGGGTTCACCTTTAAGCATTCGGCGCCAGTCCGTGCGATCAGACACTTGCTGTCTTAAAATATGTTCAAGTTTGCCTGACAGCAATCGTGTACTGACACGAAAGATTGGCAATGCCTGCGACGCCCCCTGGTCTATCCAGCGTGTCGGCACCTGGGTCCCTCGTGTAATCCCTACCTTCGCTCCCGATGAGTTGGCCAGGTAAACGTAATGGTCCTGCATACAATGGGCTAGGCCCCATTCTTCATCGCGGCAGGTACCTTCTGCAAAATGACATGTCTCCGGCCGCACAATACAGCTGTCACATTCCGCCAGGTCACGCATGCAGGGAAAACAATAACCCTGGGCAAAACTCTTGCTGGTCTTGCGCCCGCAATGAATACAGTTAATCAGTCCATTGTATTGTAGTGATATGTACTTTCCGATCAGCGGATTGAGAGGAACAATGATCTTGCTCAGCGGCATGCCGTATTCTACGGGATCCGTCAGGTGGGACTTGAGCTTGCGGAGGTTTCCTTCGTGATGCATGGTGTAATGCGTTGTTGTCGAAAATTATTCAGATACAGGAGGTTATAACACACTAAACCTGTTGATAACATGCAGCAATAATGTCGACTCAAGTTTATACCACTGGTTATTTATCTACAGAACAACCCTAAGGGGCGATATCAAGCAGGCAAACTCCGCTGTCCAGAGATTACCTGCAAATGAATAATTCACCCACTTGCAATGGATACTACAATTATTTAAATAAAACAGTTCTCCTCAATTGAATAGTCTAAAGAATCATAATCCTCAACGGCATCGAAACGTGCAGCTTATTCCTGCTGCATCAAACTTAATTCCAAAAGCAGGTGTCCAGTCATATCGTAATAATTGCAGATATATCGCTACTGTTACCAAGTCCATCTTAATTCAGATTCCTGTTAAACTACGATTAAGCTGGCAGCAACCCTGCCGCCTTTGAAAACCAATAATTCCGGAGAAACTGTTATGCGTAAATGGCAATGTGCTGTCTGCGGTTTTGTCTATGAAGAAGAAAAAGGGCTACCTGATGAAGGTATTTCTCCAGGCACCAGCTGGGATGATATCCCTGATAACTGGCAATGTCCTGAGTGCGGTGTCACCAAGGCCGAGTTTGAAATGATCGAACTGGACGATAAGTGAATAAAAAACCGGCTGAAGTTGTTTTGGCCGGTAAGCCTCAATATTTAAAATACTTCCCGTTTTAGAATTACAACCCTTTTAGGTAGGCTGTAAACATGAGTCTTGTCACCCTGCGTGATATCAACCTGGGTTTCGGTCATCCCTCTCTGATGGAAAACATAAACCTCAGAATCGAGGAAGGCGAACGCATCGCCCTGCTTGGCAGAAATGGCTGCGGCAAATCCACCCTGTTAAAAATGCTTACCGAAGAAGTTCTGCCAGACTCGGGTGAAATACAGTTTCGTACCGGTTTGGTGGTTGCACGCATGAGCCAGCAAGTTGCTGATGATATCACTGGTAAAAACTATGCAGTAATCGCTTCTGGCCTGGGAGAAATGGGCCAGCACATCAATGATTACCATCATTACAGTCTGCAAACAGATAATCCATCTGCCATGCAGCGCATGCACCATGCACATGAGAAAATTGATGCAGCGAACGCCTGGCATTTCCTGCAACGGATAGAAATTATACTGGCAAAACTGCTGTTGAACGGTGAGGATGATTTTCGCTCACTTTCTGGTGGTCAGTCACGTCGTGTCATGCTTGGCAGAGCACTGGTGCAGGAACCCGACATTCTACTTCTGGATGAGCCAACCAACCATCTTGATATCAGCATGATTGAGTGGCTTGAGGATTTCCTGCTGGCACAAAATACGACTCTGTTATTTGTCTCTCATGACCGGCGATTCGTGCGCCGCCTCGCCACCCGCATCATCGAGCTGGAACGCGGACAACTCACCTCTTGGCCGGGTGACTACGAAGAGTACCGTAAAAACCGGGAGCAGATGCTTGCTGCTGAGCTCAAGCAGGAGTCGGAACAGGATAAAAAGCTGGCAGCGGAAGAGACATGGATACGCCAGGGTATCAAGGCCAGGCGAACACGCAACGAAGGGCGAGTCAGGGCACTGGAGGAATTGCGCCGGCAAAGGCTGGCCAGGCGAGAACGGGTAGGCAATGTCAACATAGCCATCCAGCAAAGTGCGCGCTCTGGGAAGATAGTGATCGAAGCCGAAGATGTTTGCTACGCCTATGATACACAACCGATAGTCAAGAACTTTTCTATCACCATCATGCGCGGTGACAAACTCGGACTGCTGGGGCCAAATGGTGTCGGCAAGACAACCCTGCTGCGTTTGCTGCTGGGAGAACTCAAGCCTCAAAAAGGTACGATCAAACATGGCACCCGTCTTGAAATCGCCTATTTTGATCAGCAACGTGCCCAGCTGGATGAAAATGCAACGGTGATTGACAATCTATCCCTTGGCAAAGACTCGGTAACCGTCAACGGCAGAGAAAAGCACGTCATTAGTTATTTACAGGACTTCCTTTTCAGCCCCGAACGCGCGCGCAGCCCGGTTAACGCCCTGTCAGGCGGAGAGAAAAACCGCCTGTTGCTGGCGCGCATGTTCTGCCGCCCGTCCAATGTGCTGGTACTTGATGAACCTACCAATGATCTTGATTTCGAAACCCTCGACCTGCTCGAACAGCTGCTGGTCGAATACACGGGAACCTTGCTGCTGATTTCTCATGATCGCAGCTTTATCAATGACGTTGTTACCTCGACGTTGTCCTTTGAAGGTAATGGCCTGATAGAAGAATATGTCGGCGGTTATGATGACTGGTTGCGGCAGCGCCCGACTACTGCAGTAAAAACCAAGCCTGCAGAGAAGCCTGCTGCCCCTGATACCATCACAAAAAAACAGATCAAACTGAGCTATAAAGATCAGCGTGAACTGGATGAGCTGCCACAGAAAATCGAACAGCTGGAACAGGCACAACAGGCAATGCATGACCGTATGGCTGAACCTGATTATTTCAAGCAGGATAAAAGTGAGCTGGCAAATGACCAGAAAAAACTAGCCGAAATTGATATCGAGCTGGAACAGGCGTATGAACGATGGGCAGTACTTGATGCATAGTTTCATGCAATCACAGAAAAACTATCGCTCCTACAACTGGAAATAGTTCCTTGCAGTGGCTCCATTTCTGGCAATTCTTGCGAGCCGGCATTTTCGAAGATTGAACTGCCAGTATGCTATGTCGGAGCATACATGTGTACCAGTATATTGGCGCTGGTTCTTCTGCCTCCAATCGCCCTATCGGTTATAAAACTAAGCTAACGGTGGATGATATATCATCTGCACCACGTTGCCATCGGGATCCCGGCAGTAGAAGCTGCGTGCGCCATCTCTGTGCGTCCTCGGCGGCTTGAAGATTTCTATCTCATGGCTCAGTAGAAAATCGTACCAGGGATCGACATCTTCAATTCTCGCCATAATGAAGCCAAGATGATCCATGTGCTGTGACCCTGTTGGTTTTTCATCAACCCGATGCAGGGCAAGGTTGTCATTGCCAGATGTCAGGTAAACATTGTCCGGGTCCGGGCGCCATTCCACCTGCATACCTAACAGCTCAACATAAAAATGCTCGGTCTCTGCCATGTTGGTAACATTCAATGCAATGTGATGCATGCCTGCTGTGGCTGGTGGCCTTTGGCTCGCCATGATTCTTCTACTCTACTTTCTCAATGGAAAAAACGTCGCTTTCGACATCTGCCCAGGCTTCGTCGCCAAATACCCGGCGAATCACCAGCGCCAATGCCATAGAGCCTCCAGAAAGCAGCGCATCATGAAATGCCTTCAGGGAAAAACCATCACCCTGCTGTTGCTGCTGCCGGTCTCTCAGGCTATTGATGATTGCCCAGCCGGTGGCATAACCCATCGGCACTCCCGGTGATCGTGTATACCAGGTCAGGTCGGCCATTGCCTGTTCGTGGTGCATACCCAGTTCATCTACCATACGCTGTGCAGCATCTTCGATAGACAGGCCGCGACAATGCAGCTCTACATCCAGCATGATGCGTAAAGCACGCCATAAACGGTCTTTCAGCATGATGAATTCGAGTTCCGGTGCCTGGTTAAAGCCCTGCTCCTGCATCATCTGCTCACAGTACAGCGCCCAGCCTTCATATAGCGTTGCCGATGGATTCAGCAGTCTCGGCAGGCTGCGGGCAGCGGGATTCATATTGGCCGTGACAAACTGCAGATGATGTCCCGGCCAGGCCTCATGCACACAGGTCTGTGCTATCGAAGCATAGTCATGCTGCGCCAGCTGATCCGGTTCTTTGCAGGGTGTAACGTAATACCAGGCCTGCTGCTTGGGATCATTAGGCTGAGGCTCATGATAGGCTGCAAACGGGATTTCATGCCTCAGGAAAACCGGAGTATCTATGATGGCAAGGCTTTGTACTTCAGGCAGGCTGACAATATCGTGTTTCTGCAAGAACTGATGTGCCTTGCGCATTGCCTCACGGTAGGCATCAAGCAACTGGTCTGTGGCAGGGTGGTTATCAGCCAGCTTTGCTGTCATAGCCGCGACATCGTCGTTGCCATTCAGTGCCATGCATGCCTCACGCAAACGTGAAGCCGTTTCATCAAACAAATCGCGGCCTAGAGCATGCAACTGTTCAGCATTGATATCAAGAAAATGCCTGAAACCAAGGATATGTCCAAAGTGGCGTTCGCCACAGGCAAAATCACCGGCTGCTTTCGGCAACAAATCGCTTTCTATGCAGTTGGCAAAAGTTTCCAGCGCAGTCGCTGCCTTGCTAACAAGATCAGCCAGGTCAGGAATGGCATGATCACATTCCTGCATTCGCGGATGTTTCGGCACCGATCGAATGAATCGCGCACCTTCACGAGCAGTCTGCAACGAAGACTTTAACCAAAGGCGAGGTATCCGCTCTGGATAAGTACCAAGGATCTGCCGCGCACCGCGCAGATGTTGCGGTATACTCTCGAGGCGCGAAGAAATGGCATGTTCGAACTTATGTACCGGTCGAACTAACAGCTGGTGAATTGCATCGACTGGCAGATAACGTTCAGGATCACGATAGCGCCAGTCAGCTTCCAGCAGCTGCTCAGTTTCAAGTCCTGCACTGCTCCATGCCAGTTCATAATCAACCAGGCGATCTGCATCAAGTACTTCGCTATCCAGTTCCTCAAGGCTGAACATCAATTCGCGATTCAGCGTGATTAACGCACCTATATCATCATCGCCATAGGGTGTTAACCTGTCTGCGCAGGCATCGTGACCTGCTTCAACTGCGGTTTCCGGATGAAACCGGAACCAGGCCCTGTAATAGGTATCAAGGATGCCATCGAAGCGGTCGGCTATTTCTTTAGGATCATGCATAAATCTTAGTTTCAAGTTTCAAGTTTCAAGTTTCAAGTTAGAAACTATAATCCTGTTATCTTTAACCTTTCCTCTTTTATCTTTAATCTGCTTCTAGAATTTCAAAATCGTGAGTAATATCTACTGCTTTTGCTAGCATAATGGAAGCAGAGCAATATTTCTCGGCTGACAGTTGTACTGCACGTGCTACGTACTTTTCACTCAGGCCCTTTCCAGTAACAATGAAATGTACATGGATACTGGTGAAAACTGCCGGTATCGCATCTGCACGTTCTGCTTCTATCACGGCCTTGCAGTCAGTGACTTCCTGGCGCGATTTCTGCAGCATCATTGTGACATCGATTGAGGAACAGCCGCCAAGTCCCATTAACAGCAGTTCCATCGGTCTTGACCCGCGATTTTCGCCACCAACAGCAGGACTGGCATCCATCATCACTTTGTGGCCGCTGTCAGCAATGGCCTCAAATGCCTTGCCGCCTTTCCAGTCTACTTCAACTTTCATAATTTTCCCTCGAACAATTCTGCCAGTTTATCACCCGGCTGCGGCGCACGCATAAATGCCTCGCCTATCAGGAATGCCCGTACATCGTGCGCCAGCATGCTTTCTACATCTGCACGCGTGTGTATCCCACTCTCGGTGACGACGATGCGGTCAGCAGGTATATCTGCCAGCAGAGAAGTCGTCGTCTGCAGCGAGGTTTCAAAAGTGCGCAGGTTTCGATTATTAATACCGATCAACGCGGTATTCAGCTGCAGGGCGCGAGCGAGTTCTTCTGCATCATGCACTTCTACCAGCACAGCCATATTTAATGAATGGGCAAGCTCGGTAAACTCCTTCAGCTGATAATCGTTCAGTGCGGCGACGATCAGCAGGATGCAGTCACCACCTATTAAACGGGATTCATAGACCTGGTAGGGATCTATTATAAATTCCTTGCGCAAGACCGGTAGCTGGCAGGCGTCCCTTGCCTGTTTAAGGTAACTGTCGTCGCCCTGAAAATACTCCACATCGGTAAGTACTGAAAGGCAGGCAGCACCGCCCTTTTCATAACTATGGGCTATCTGTGCCGGGTCAAAATTCTCACGAATAACACCCTTGCTTGGTGAAGCCTTTTTTATTTCTGCAATAGTAGCCACCCTGCCCGCTTCTACACGCTCCCTGATGGTGCCGACAAAATCTCTTGTTTTTCCAGCCATGCCTTCAAGATTAGACTGGATTTGCTGCAGCGAAACAAGCTGCTTCCTTTCTGCAACTTCACGCGCCTTGGTATCAAGAATCTTGACTAATATATCTGCGACCTTACTCATTGGTAAAAGTTCTCAAGTACTTCTCACAGCTTAAAGCTGGTTTGTCATGCTGACCAGCTGCTGCAGCCGTTCTGCAGCCGCTCCAGAGGCCAGTACTTCCAGAGCCACCCTGACACCTTCATCCAGTTCATCGGCAAGTCCGCTGGCATATATGGCTGCACCGGCATTTAACGCAACAATATCACGTGCCGCACCGTCTACATTTGCCAGCACATCGTTCATCATCTGCAGGCTAGCTTCGATGTCATTCACCTTGATGCTTTCTATTGGCTGGCTGGTCATACCAAACTGTTCAGGGGTCAGCGTGTAGCGGCTGATTGCCGAATTATTCAGCTCGGCAACATGTGTCGGTGCAGAGATACTAATCTCATCCATACCGTCTTCACCGTGAACTACCAGCACATGTTGGCTTCCCAGCCTCGACAGCACCTCAGCCAGTGGTTCC
>JARFQI010000085.1 GCA_029287855.1 Arenicellales bacterium
TAGCAGGCAGCTAAAAGAGTTTGAGCGCCGAGGCTGGGTGAAATTGGGGCGCGGTGTAATCAAAATATCAGATTCATCTGCCCTGCGGCACCATTTAGATACACCAATTTAGCGTTTATTTACCTTCTGTGACCTTGTCACTGACGTTTAATTCTTCATCAGGGATAATTACTGCACAATTTTTTATCTTTTGAATGGTATGCATTCGCAGACCTTTGTGTATTTTTAACGATTGGAACCGGTATAACACTGGTTAGATAAGCTATGAGGTGTTGTTAAAATGAGTATAGACAGAATGGTATTGGCCTTTGCAGGCATGGTAGTCCTTGTTAGTGTTGCATTAACCCACTATCACAACCCTAACTGGATGTGGTTGACAGTGTTTGTTGGCGCAAATCTGCTGCAGTCAGCGTTTACCCGTTTTTGTCCGCTTGCGATGATTCTTAAAGCTGCTGGTGTGAAACCCGGACAGGCATTCTGATAGAATGTAGCTGATTAGTACTTTTTAGTACTTGAAAGGTGCTGCTTGTCAGCGCCTTTTTTGTTTCTGCCCCGGAATAATGACAGGAGTATATAGATGACTACTATCAATATCAGCAACATGGAGTGCAATGGCTGCGTTGCTAATGCACAAAAAGCGCTACAGGGCTTGCCTGGGCTGGAAAATGTGGAGATTGATCTGCAGAAAGGAAATGCAGTGTTGTCCGGTGAATTTGATCTTGATGAAGCGATCAGCCGCTTAACTGATGCCGGTTACCCGGCTGAAATAGCAGATTAATGACTGAACAGGGTTATCGCCTGTCCGTCACCGGCATGTCATGTGCGGGTTGTGTCGGCGCGGTTGAAGATGCCATGTCTTCTGTGGTCGGGTTAGAGAATGCAGTTGTTAATTTTGCCGATCATACGGCTACTTTTTCAGGTGACGCGGCAGTAGAAGACGTGCTGGCAGCGATCAAGGCTGCCGGTTACGGTGCGGCAGTCATGCGTGGAGTTGCCGATGAAGAAGAGAAAGAGGCCACGGAATTTGCATACTACCGAAACCTGTTGAAGAAAACAGTAGTTGCGGGGACTGTAGCACTGCCGCTGTTTGTAGCAGGGATGTCAGATGTACTTCCGCCACTTACAACATCTTCCGGGCAGATTTTCTGGCTTCTGACAGGGTTGCTGACCCTGGCTGTTATGGCCTACTCCGGCGGTCATTTTTTCAGTGGTGCCCTGAATACCCTGCGCCACCATAACGCAAACATGGATACCCTGATCGCATTGGGAACAGGCTCAGCATGGTTGTTTTCGATGGCAGTCGTGTTATTTCCTGAAGCTATCCCAAGCCTTGCGCAACATGCCTATTTTGAAGCAGCGCTAGTCATCATTACACTGGTAAACCTCGGCAATGCGCTGGAAATGCGTGCCAGGGGAAAAACGTCAGAAGCGATAAAGCGACTTATCGGTATGCAGCCAAGAACGGCGCGCGTAGTCCGTGATGGCAAAGAGCACGACATTCCGATTGCTGATGTCGGACTGGATGAAACAGTGCATGTTCGTCCCGGTGAAAAAATTCCGGTCGATGGTCAAATCATAGAGGGAAGTTCCAATATTGATGAATCAATGCTGACGGGTGAGCCTCTGCCTGTTGTCAGGCATATTGGTGACACTGTTATTGGCGGCACTCTCAACAAAAGCGGTAGTTTCCTGTTCAAGGCAAGTAACATAGGCAGCGAAACTGTGCTTGCGCGGATTATAGAACTGGTCAGGGATGCACAGAACACAAAGCCAGCGATAGGTCGCCTGGTAGACCGCATCGCTTCAGTGTTTGTCCCTGCAGTACTAATTATTGCGATCCTGACATTTCTTGCCTGGTTCAACTTCGGACCTGTGCCAAAAGTCGCGTATGCACTGGTCACTATGATGACAGTACTGATTATTGCCTGTCCCTGTGCGCTCGGTTTGGCAACCCCGATCTCAATCATGGCGGGGATTGGCAAAGCGGCTGAGCAGGGCATACTGATAAGAAATGGCGAGGCGCTGCAGCTGGCGGGTAAAGTAACTGTTGTTGTACTTGATAAGACCGGTACGATTACGCAGGGTAGGCCCGAAGTCAGTCAAATACTGTCACTGAATGAGTCCGAAGACAATGTCCTGGCGCTGGCTGCTGGCTTAGAAAAAAACTCGGAACATCCGCTGGCAGAAGCGGTGGTTTTGGCGGCAAAAAAGAGGAAAGTAAAAGCCCTCACTGTTGAAAAGTTTGAGGCCATTACAGGTCATGGTGTTAAGGCAGTAACAGAGAATGAAACAGTACTGCTGGGTAATGAACGCTTCATGCGCCAGCATGATGTGAATCTCGACGAGCTAAGTGGCTTGCTGGATAAAGCTGCCAGTTCAGTTGCGACACCGGTATTACTGGCAAGGGACGGTACGCTGTTGGCCGTGTTGCTGATAGAAGATCAAATCAAGCATGATTCGGCTGCAACAATCGAGGCCCTGCACAGGCTAAATATCAGAACAGTCATGTTAAGCGGTGACCGGCAGTCGTCCGCTGAGGCTGTTGCTGCCAGTGTCGGTATTGATGAAGTGTTTGCCGAGGTGCTGCCGGATGAAAAGGAAAAGATTATTCGGCAACTGCAAAATGCCGGTGAAAAGGTGGCAATGGTAGGAGACGGCTTGAATGATGCACCGTCACTGGCGCGCGCTGACGTCGGTTTTGCGATCGGCAGCGGAACCGACGTGGCGATAGAAAGTGCAGACATCACGCTGATGGGTGGTTCGATACGCGGTGTTCCCACTGCCATCGAGCTTTCCCGTGCGACAGTTAAAAATATATGGCAGAACCTCTTTGGCGCCTTCGTTTACAATAGTATTGGCATACCGATAGCTGCAGGAGTTCTGTATCCAGTCAGCGGGCTGTTACTCAATCCGATGGTGGCCGGAGCTGCCATGGCGATGTCCTCAGTCACTGTCGTCAGCAATGCTAACCGACTTCGTTTCTGGAAACCGAGGAGCTGAGGAATGACGCTGTTGGTAAATATTTTTGGCCTCGCACTTATAGTGATTGTCATCTGGTGGTTCTGGTTGAGTAAGTCTAAATAATGTTTATGTTGATTAAAACGTACATCTGCAGGAGTTGATGATATGAGTTGGTGGGGAAAACTGGTCGGCGGAGCTTTCGGCTTTATGGTGGGCGGGCCACTTGGCGCGCTGATAGGCGCCGCAATCGGGCATAATTTTGATTCCGGAATGAAACTGCAGGCCACTACTGCACCGGGTGATCAGGAGCGTGTCCAGACTGCCTTTTTTACCGCCACATTTTCTGTCATGGGGCATATTGCCAAGGCAGATGGTCATGTATCAAAGGATGAGATCGCCAATGCCCGACAGGTCATGGCATCAATGGAACTTGATGCAGAAATGCGGAAGGTAGCCATTAATCTTTTTCAGCAGGGTAAAGCCAGAGACTTTCCTCTCGATACCATTCTGGAGCAATTTCGTCGTGAATGTCATCGGCGCCAGCACCTGATTCGTCTGTTTATCGAGATACAGCTGCAGGCGGCCTATGCTGATGGCAAGATGCACCAGAAAGAGCGTGCAATGCTGCTGCATATTTGTCAGCGCCTGGGTATATCACCAGATGAGTTTGACGTACTTGCCGGTGCCGCAGGCGCAGAGCGAAATTATGGCGGAGTTTCCGGACGCGACCGCATGAGCCTTAGTGATGCCTATGCCATACTCGAAATTCCAAGTAGCAGTACTGACAAAGAAATCAAAAAAGCTTATCGCAGAATGATGTCGCGTCACCATCCAGATAAGTTGGTAGCTAAAGGGCTGCCGGAAGAAATGATGAAGATAGCGACAGAAAAGACACAGGAAATACAGACTGCTTACGAGCTGATTAAAAAATCACGCTAACAATTGAATGCTGCACGAGACGAGCCTGATACTTGATGCAAGATCGAGCCTTGAATTTTATTGAACCAATCGAGAGTTCCTATGACCGTCGCAGAATTTGAAAACTATGCAATGAATATCTGTGTGACCATATTTATGGTCTGGATGGGCTTCATTATCTGGAAATTAGGCAAGGAATCTGGCGGTGGTAAATGGGCCTATATAGCCTTATCACTTGCCCTGGGTTTGGGCTTTGTCGGCTTTATCGCGAAAATCGTGTTGGTAGAATTTGTGTTGAAAGGCGAATAAGAAAAAAAGTTTCAAGTTTCAAGTAATCAAAGAGAAACACCGGGCGTTAACATGACAGGTTTATTCTGGTTTTGAAGCATGATTGTATTGACACAGCAAATATAGAGGCCATCATTCGATAAAACTCAAAACTCAAAACTGTTATTTCTTTACAACCCATTTATCCAGACCGTTACTTCATCAATTAGAACCTCATCTTTTCCATTAAAAAAATGACCTGCACCAGGAACCATTTCCTGTTTTGAATGGATAGCTTTATTGCTTTCTATTGCCTGCTTTCTTGCTTCTGCACCTGCCACGACATCGCCAAGGTCATTTTCACCATAAAGGTCAAGCACGGGTACATCCACAGACTTCAGAGAAGTCTCATTATCCATAACAGGCTTACTTGAACTTCCCATGCCGATACCGACGAAACCAATTACAGCTTCCGGGCGATGGTTTGACAGGTAATAGCTTCCCATTGCAGCGCCCAGTGAATGTGCAATGATGACTATTCTTTTTGCGCCTTGTTGCTTCAGGTAGTTAATTCCGGCCTCGATTCTGCCTGAGACGTCGCTGAATAAGGGTGCATATTCCTCATCACCTACACCATTAGCAAGGATAGGCATTTGTAGTGACAACGTGCTCCATCCGCGTTCAGGCAAGGTTGTGCGAAGTGGGCGAATGACCTGGTCCCAGTCCGGGTGCACTCCCAGGCCGTGCATTAGAATCGCCGCATCGCTAGCCATGTCTGTTGCAGACGGCGTATAGATGCCCAGAAATTCAAGTTCACCATCTTTTAGCGTGACTGGTTCACCGTCAAAAATGGCATCAACAATCTGCTCGGCCCAGCGTTGCTCCTTGGCAAAGTCTGAGGTATGAGCAATGCTGCTGGTGAAAAGTAGGATGATGATCAAGGTAACACGGCATAGATTACTCATAAACTGGCCCCTCTGGCGAGACGAAAGCATTTTTAAGAATAACAGTGTCGATGTCTGATAATATCCATATTCAGTGACTGTTTCTACAATTACTATATGTTATCTTATATTTTCTCTGTAAAAGAGCGAAGTAGCACACCCACTAACCGAAAATTCTCCTATGCAAGATCAATTTACGACTACAGGCATTAAAGCTACCATCAGTGACCAGGAACTCAACCGCATAGAGCAACTGGCGGCAGAGATAACTTGCCCATTGCCACTGCCTGAAGAAAAAAAACAACAACTGGTGGCTGAAATCAGTGACTTGCTGGAGCAGCAGGATGCTGTGCTGGTGGCGCATTACTATGTCGATGATGACCTGCAGGAACTGGCACTGAAAACCGGCGGTCATGTCGCCGATTCGCTGGAAATGGCACGTTTTGGCCATGACCACCCGGCGCAGACATTAATTGTCGCGGGTGTGCGATTCATGGGTGAGACCGCGAAAATACTCAATCCTGAAAAGCGTGTGCTGATGGTTGAGGATGAAGCGACCTGCTCGCTTGATCTTTCCTGCCCAATTGACCGTTTTAGCGAGTTCTGTGATGCCAATCCCGATCGTAAAGTGGTGGTATACGCCAATACCAGCGCTGAAATCAAGGCGCGTTCCGATTGGGTTGTGACATCAGGTATTGCACTCGATATTGTCCGTCATCTGCATCAGCAGGGCGAAAAAATCATCTGGGCGCCTGATCGTCATCTCGGTGACTACATTCAGAATGAGACCGGTGCCGATATGTTGCTGTGGGGCGGTGTCTGTGTGGTACATGATGAGTATAGAAGTGTCGAACTGCAGCAGATGATGAAGCAGTATCCGGATGCCATGGTGCTGGTACACCCCGAGTCTCCACGTTCAATCATTCAGCTGGCTGATGTTGTTGGCTCGACAACGGGCCTGATTAATGCTGTCCAGCAAAGCGATGCGAAACGCTTTATTGTTGCCACCGATCGTGGGATTTTTTACAAAATGCGATCGGTTGCTGGTGACA
This sequence comes from Arenicellales bacterium, assembly GCA_029287855.1. GTDB lineage: Bacteria > Pseudomonadota > Gammaproteobacteria > BMS3Bbin11 > BMS3Bbin11 > BMS3Bbin11. Next base: position 6,143 of record JARFQI010000085.1, read on the forward strand.
AGGAACTGCTCGAGGCACCGACTGCAGGCAAAGGTGCTAGCTGTGTCTCCTGTGGGCATTGCCCATGGATGGCCATCAATACCATACAAAAATTACACGATATTCTCAAACATGGTGGTAAAGCCATAGAAATAGACAGTAATATCGTCGAAAAAGCGATAATTCCAATACAGCGTATGCTTGATTTTGCACATCAGCGTGAAGTGGATATGAAAATACGCGGGGATGCCTGATAAGACCAGGATTATTAAGCTTACCGAGGCATATTAGCTAATTTAATTCTGCTATAATTTTCGTTTGTGCGAAAAAATTCACTACGATACTGATCCACTATGTAAAGGATATAGATTTAGAATGAGAGGGTTTAGATATGGCAGAAAAACAAAATACAGTCACAATCACGGATAATAGATCGGGTAAAAAAGTCGATATTCCCATTCAGCATGGCACACATGGATCGGGAGTATTTGATGTCCGTAAGATGTATTCCGAGCTGGGCATGTTTACCTACGACCCGGGTTTTGTTTCGACCGCCACCTGTAGCAGTTACATTACCTACATCGATGGCGATGAGGGGATATTGCTGTATCGCGGCTATCCTATCGAGCAGCTGGCAGAAAAGAGCAGCTATATCGAGGTCTGCTATTTATTATTGAATGGCCACCTTCCTTCAGCTGCACAGCTCGAAACATTCCGTTGTAATATTACCTGTCATACGATGGTGCATGAGGGAATGCGTCGCTTCTATAGCGGCTTCCGGCATGACGCACACCCGATGGCCTTTATGCTTGGCTGCGTTGGTGCGATGTCGTCTTTCTATCATGACTCAACTGATGTCACCAATCCGCGTCATCGCGAGATTTCCGCTCATAGGCTGATTGCCAAAATGCCAACACTGGCAGCAGACAGTTACCGGTACTCAATGGGTTTGCCATTTAATTTCCCAAAGAACAAGCTGGATTATTCAGATAATTTTCTGTACATGATGTTTGCTCTGCCGACTGATGACTATGAGGTCAATCCAGTTCATGCCAAGGCACTGAGAACCATCCTGATATTGCATGCGGATCATGAGCAAAATGCCAGTACTTCTTCCGTCAGACTCGCCAGTTCATCTGGCGCTAACCCTTTTGCCAGTGTCTGTGCCGGTATCGCCTCTCTATGGGGACCAGCTCATGGTGGTGCTAATGAGGCAGTTATCAAGACCCTTGAGGAAATCGGTGAAGCAAAAAATATCCCGAAGTTTGTCGCTCGAGCAAAGGATAAAGATGACCCCTACCGCTTGATGGGTTTCGGGCACCGGATATATAAAAACTTTGATCCTCGTGCCACACTGATCAGAGACGCCTGCCATGAGTTGCTAAACGATCTGGGAGAGCAGCAGGATCCATTGTTTGAGATTGCACTGGAGCTCGAGCGTATTGCGCTTGAAGATGATTATTTCAAGGAAAGAAAATTGTATCCGAACGTTGACTTTTATTCAGGTATTATCCTGCGCGCAATGGGAATACCAATCAACATGTTCACAGTTGTCTTCGCTATGGCCCGCACCGTTGGCTGGATTGCGCAATGGATGGAAATGATGGATGACCCTGAGCAGCGTATCGGTCGTCCACGCCAGCTCTATGTCGGACCGGCGACAAGAGATTATGTGCCAATAGACGAGAGAGAGTAATAATAGGCGTGGCGATGAGCGTTGTGAAGACGCTACGAGGGATTCTTGGTATCGAGACTGTTCCGGTTAGCCACGCAGAGAGAATTGTATCCGCTATCGGTGGTTTTGCCGGCATACTGGGTATCCTTCTGGTTACCAACTTGTTTGTATCAGGTAACTCGGCTGCACTGATCGTTGGTTCAATGGGTGCCTCTGCTGTGCTGGTTTTTGGCGTACCACATGGTCCATTATCGCAACCCTGGTCGGTATTCGCAGGGCACATGGTGTCAGCAGTTATCGGTGTCAGCTGCGCTAAATTTATACCCGATTTTTTTATCGCATCATCAGTTGCCGTTGGAATGGCAATTGGTGTTATGCATTACATTCGCGCTATTCACCCTCCTGGAGGAGCCACTGCTTTATCGGCTGTTGTCGGCAGTACCGAGGTGTACGACCTTGGTTATCAGTTTGTATTAACTCCTGTGCTGCTGAACGTCATCGTTATTCTTGCCGTCGCTGTTGTTTTTAATTCTTCTTTCTACTGGCGCCGCTACCCGGCCTGGTTCCAGAAGACTAAAGCTGCTGGAAAAGAGTCCTATGAGAATATTTCTCATGGCGACCTGGTTTACGCACTAAGCGAAATCGATTCCTATGTTGATATCTCTGAGAAGGACCTTCTTCGTATATACAATATAGCCACAAACCGTTTTGCTGACGCCGGGCATCTGCACATTTCCCGCATAAAGTTGTGGCACTTTTATAGCAATGGTGCACAGGGCAACAACTGGTCTGTGCGCCAGCTGGTGGATGAAGATGATGATGGTAAGGCCGTCATCTACAAGACGATTGTTGGTCCGGGGATAAGAAGCACAGGACATGTAACTCGAACGGATTTTGCCAGCTGGGCAAAATACGAAGTAGAACTTGTTGATGAAGAATGGCAGCGAGTAGAGCGATAAGTTCCTCGTAGTCGACCCTTTCCTGAAATAGCTGACAAAAAAGAAAGCAGATAACTCATTGGTGTTGTGTATATATCTGTATCATTATTACTTAATTATGATTATTTAATTGATTATTCATAATTCAGGGTATATCCTGACCGCCTATTCATTCAAACATACGTATATAAAATATGACTGAGGCAATACAGGAAACACAGAAAATCAGGGCTGAAATTCTTGTTGTAGCGCAGGAGCGTTTCAAGAATTTTGGCTACGGTAAAACAACCATGGCTGAAATTGCATCGGATGTGAATATGTCTGCCGCTAATCTTTACCGCTACTTTGACAACAAGCAGGAAATCGCAGCCGGGTGTGCAAGTCAGTGTATGGACGACCTGAATAGATTACTGGAGAACGTTGTCAGCTTGCCCAATCTAGATGCTACGCAGCGTCTGCATCTATATGTGCAAACCTGTATGCGCTACCACTTCGCGATGATGCATGAAGCACCGCGGCTTAATGAACTGGTAGAAAATATAACCACAAATCACACCAATCTAATCCATCAAAAAAATCAGCAGATGGAAAAGCAGATAGCTAGCATTCTTAAGCAGGCTGTCAATGCGGGTGAGTTCGAGGTAGACAACATTGAAAGAACGGCATCAGCCATCTTGAGGTCGACGGTTTTTTTTACCGTACCACTGTTTATGCATCTTTATACACTAGAGGAATTCGAGAAGATGGCAGTTGATGTCGTCACTCTTATTATCAATGGTCTTAGAAAAACAAACTGAATAACCGGGATAGCATATATGCATGAATTCGAAAGACGGTTTGGAGAACTGGTTATACAGTATCGCTGGTTAGTGATTATTGGTTGCCTGTTGCTGGTCGGGTTGATGGCCAGTGGCGCTAAGAATCTCAGTATGACGACAAATTACCGGGTGTTCTTCAGTGAAGACAACCCGCAGCGTATGGCTTTCGAGGCACTGGAAAATACCTATGCGAAAAATGACAATGTCATGTTTGTCATTGCAACTGAAGACGGCGTGGTATTTACGCAAAAAATGATGGAAGCCGTTTATGAATTGACTGAAAAGGCCTGGCAGATTCCTTATTCATCAAGGGTCGACTCTCTAACCAATTATCAGCATACAGAAGCAGAAGCTGATGACCTTGTGGTAGAAGATCTGGTGGAAGATCCAGCTGCCCTGACCGATGAACGACTGGCGAAAATTAAGGACATTGCCGTAAATGAGCCATTGTTGTTGCATCGCCTTATTTCTGAACAGGCACACGTGACGGCAGTTAATGTCACAGTTCAATTGCCAGGTATCAACGAGTCAAAAGAAACTCCCGAAGTGGTCGCGTATGCGCGAAAAATTGCTGCAGAAATTCAGGAAAAATACCCTTCCCTGAAAATCTACATTACCGGCATGGTTATGATGAATAATGGGTTCTCTGAGGCATCAATCAATGACATGACGTCGCTGGTGCCAATAAGTTTTATGATCATGATGATTATGCTGTTCTTGATGATTCGCGGATTTGCAGGAACAGCTTTAACAATGGTGGTAATTATTCTGTCGATAATATCGGCAATGGGGGCTGGCGGATATATAGGCTATCCAATTACACCACCTAGCTCTATAGCACCAACAGTAATCCTGACCGTGGCCATTGCCAATTCAGTGCATGTTCTGGTGACGTTCTATCACAATATGCGGGAAGGCATGGAGAAGGTGCCCGCTATGGTTGAAAGTATGCGTGTCAATCTACAGCCGGTATTTCTTACCAGCCTGACGACATCAATTGGTTTTCTAAGCATGAATTTCTCCGACGTGCCGCCGTTTAATCATCTCGGCAATTTTGTTGCAATTGGCGTAATGATGTCTTTTCTGCTCGCTGTCACATTCCTGCCAGCGGTGATTAGTTTATTGCCAGTAAAAGTGCGTGTGCATCATGAAGGTGGTGACCGGATGATGATCTGGTTGGGTGATTTTGTTGTCAAAAACCGTCGCAAAATTCTACCTGGCATGGTGATTCTTGTTGTGTTTGTGGTGTCTTTTCTACCACGCAATGAACTCAACGATGTGTTTCTGGAATATTTTGATGAAACAATTCCTTTTCGACAGGCGACAGACTTCACTGTCGAGAACCTTACCGGTATGTACCTGATTGATTTCTCTATCGAATCAACGGAGACAGGCGGCATCAGCGACCCAGGCTTCCAGCAGGAAGTTGAAAATTTTGCCAACTGGTTCAGGCAGCAACCGGAAACCATTCATGTCAACGTGTTTACCGACATCATGAAGCGGCTAAACAGAAACATGCATGGCGATGATGACGAAATGTACCGCTTGCCGGATGATCGCAATCTAGCGGCGCAGTATCTTCTTATGTACGAAATGTCACTGCCTTACGGACTGGATCTTAACAACCAGATTAATGTTGATAAATCAGCGACACGCATGGTTGTGACACTGAAAACAATATCAACAAATAACATGCTTGAACTTGAAAAACGTTCAGATCAGTGGATAGCTGAAAACACACAACACATCAAGGCTGCATCTGCCAGTGGCCCGACCATGATGTTTGCACATATCGGCAAGCGTAATATCATTAGCATGCTGGGGGGAACAACCATTGCCCTTGTACTGATTTCTCTGATTATGATCGTCGCATTACGATCGTTCAAACTTGGTTTGACCAGTATGGTGCCTAATCTTGTGCCTGCTGCGATGGGATTTGGCATCTGGGGTATGTTAGTCGGTGAAGTCGGTCTGGCGTTGTCAGTCGTTACCAGTATGACGCTGGGTATCGTTGTCGATGACACAGTGCACTACATGAGTAAATATCAACGAGCGCGCGTAGAAAAAGGCTATGATTCGGAGCAGGCAGTCCGTTATGCCTTTACCAGTGTTGGCCGTGCCCTGGTAGTAACATCTGTAGTATTAATCGCCGGGTTCCTGGTGCTGGCATTTTCTGCATTCAAATTAAATTCTGGTATGGGGCTGCTGACGGCGCTGGTTATTGCATTGGCACTGCTTGCCGACTTTCTACTGTTGCCAACATTGCTAATGAAAATTGAGGATAAATCTAATGAAAAGAATTCTACTGTTACTACTGCTTAGCGTTTCAGTAACACCGGCCTGGGCACTGACACCTGAAGAAAAAGGACTGGAGATAGCGAAAAATGCTGATCTGCGAGATTCCGGCTGGGGCGACCAGAAGCAGACGCTGGAAATGGTACTACGGAATAAGCAGGGACAGGAAAGCCGTAGACAAATTCGTGGCCGTTCTCTGGAAGTTACAGGAGATGGTGATAAATCAATGTCGATTTTCGATTCACCGGCTGACGTTAAAGGGACAGCTTTCTTAAGTTTCACACATGTTAACAAGCCCGATGACCAGTGGTTGTATCTGCCGGCGCTGAAGCGAGTTAAGCGCATTGCTTCAAAAAATAAGTCAGGCCCATTTATGGGCAGTGAGTTTGCATTTGAGGATATGTCTTCACAGGAAGTCGACAAGTACACCTACAAGTGGTTACGTGATGAAACCCTCGATGGAAAAGAGGTCTACGTGATTGAGCGTATTCCCGTTGACAAGAATTCCGGCTATACACGCCAAATCGTATGGCTTGACAAAGAAATAGACCAACCATTGAAAGTGGAATTTTATGATCGCAAAGATTCCCTGCTAAAGACCTTGGTCCCGAGCGACTACAAGGAGTACCTGGGTAAATACTGGAGGCCGGGCCAAATGATGATGAACAATCACCAGAATGGAAAAAGTACTCTACTGATATTCAGTGAATACAGTTTCAATAACGGTTTCACTGATCGTGACTTTGACCAGAATTCGCTAAAAAGAGCGCGTTAATGGGTAAGCTGCTTCAGCTAACAGCTGCTGTATTGCTGATTGTTTCCTCACCGGCACAGTCTGTTGATTGGCGCGGTAATGTGACTGTCCAGGAAAGATTGTTTTTTAAACCACCGATAGACCCGCGCCAGCATGGAGATAATTTTTCCGTGGCGGCGCAAGCTGAAATGTATCATGAGTGGGATGATGGCAAGCAGAATATCAGCTTTATCCCATTTGCCCGCCTTGATCAGGGAGATGATCAGCGTACGCACGCTGATATCCGCGAGTTGTCATGGTCATACATTGCCCGCGACTATGAATGGACTATAGGCTTTAGTAAGGTCTTCTGGGGTGTTACCGAGGCACAACACCTGGTCGACATAATTAACCAGACTGACCAGGTTGAAGATTTTGACCAGGAAGAAAAACTTGGCCAGCAAATGGCGAAGCTGTCGCTGATCAGAGATTGGGGAACAGTTGATCTTTTTGTTCTGCCGGGGTTTCGTGAACGTACATTTCCCGGGGTTGAAGGTCGTCCCCGTGTCATTCCCCGGGTAGAAAAAAACCTCACGAGCTACGAATCATCACAGGAAGATAAACATGTAGACCTTGCAGCCAGGTGGTCTCATGCCATCGGTGATATGGATATTGGATTGTCATGGTTCCATGGCACCAGCAGGTTACCGATACTTACCCCGGCTCAGTACAATGGTGAGATAGTTCTCGCACCTTTTTACCAGATCATAGACCAGGCCGGCCTGGATATGCAGCTGACCAGGGGCAGTTGGCTATGGAAGCTGGAAGCAATTAATCTCGATGGTAACTATGTAAAATACAAGCGTGCTACAGGAGGCTTTGAATACACATTTTACGGTATTGCTAACACAGCCGCCGATCTAGGTCTGGTAATGGAATATCTTTATGATTCGCGCGGTGAACTGGCAACTACACCGTTTGAAGACGACTTCTTAACAGGGCTCAGGCTGACGTTAAATGATGCACAAAGCACTGATGCACTGCTGGGTGTGATTAAGGACAGGGATAATTCTAGTTATCTCTTCAGTCTCGAAGCCAACCGAAGAATAGGTGACAGCTGGAAGTTGTCAATCCAGGCCAATAAATTTCTGGCAGATGGGCTGGACCAGTCTCTTAAATCGTTCGCTGAAGATGATTATCTGCAGATTGAGCTGGGGTATTATTTCTGAGTTTTAGGTTTTAAGTAGCAGTTACCAAGTCCATGGGGTGATACCAAAACCTTATGTGTCATGTTTTTGAATTTTGCCTGGCACTTGAGACTTCAGACCAGAAAATTTTTAAACATCATATAAACAAAAAGGCCCGTGTGGAATTCCACACGGGCCTTTTTCGTATTAAAAACCTGTTAGGTTCTTATTACTTTGCAGCAGGAGCTGGAGCAGCAGGAGCTGGAGCAGCAGGAGCCTGCATCATAGGAGCAGGACCATATCCGTAAGGTGCGCCGTATCCGCCACCATAAGGTGCGCCATAGCCATAAGGTGCGCCATAGCCGCCGGAACCATAACGGTTGCCGCCGTAGGAGTTGCCACGTGCGTCGCCACGGTAAGTGTTGTAACCACGGCCATAACCGTCGCCATAACCTGAACCATAACCTGAACCATAACCGCGTCCAGCACCGCGTCCGCGTCCGCGTCCACTGCCTTTGAAGTTCATGTTGAAGCTGCCATCTACGTCGCCGTCCATGTCGCCGTCCATGTCACCACGTCCGTCACCACGCCCACGGCTGTAGCCTGAACCGTAACCTGAACCATCACCACGGCCATAACCGTCGCCGTAGCCAGAACCATAGCCAGAACCATAGCCAGAACCATTGTCATAACCATTTCCCCACCATGCCGAAGAAGCAGCTGACATGCTCATCAGAGCAGCAATTGATACAATTTGTACGAGTTTCATAAGTAATTCTCCAAAAATATTCAGTAAATGTTTTGTACCGGGATCCCCATAGCAGTAATTTTCCCAGTATGTATGTTACATTCTTGCCATGTGCTATGCACTATATAATAATATTCTAATATAGTCAAATTGGATATTTCATGACAGTTCTGTATAGAATGCCGGCAGCACACGAAATTCATCTAGATGCTTAACTTTAGTACCGGGTGATAGTGCCTGAAAAAGGCTACAATCGACCACAGTCCACAAAGGCAGGATTCAACGAACGTTGCCACTATACAGCACAATTCCATGCATGTACTAATTCTTCTTGTTCTTCTGATATTACTGGTTCTTGGCCCGCAGTACTGGGTTAAAGCTGTGCTTAGCCGATACAACAGGAAGCCAGAAGAGAATTTCACCGGCACAGGTGGCGAGTTTGCCAGGCATCTTCTGGATCGATTACAGCTACAGTCTGTCAACGTTGAGGTGACGACGCATGGCGATCATTATGATCCTGTGGCCAGGGCAGTTCGCCTGGGTGAAGACCGCTTTAATGGCCGTACATTAACTGCTATTACAATCGCCGCCCATGAAGTAGGGCATGCGCTTCAGGATGCCAGTGGAGAGAAACTATTTCATTGGAGGGCACGACTGGCATCATATTCAGTAGCAGCACAAAAAATCGGTTCATTCCTGCTGTTCCTGGTGCCCTTGCTTTCAGTTATAACCCGTGCGCCTGTTGTGGGATTACTAACACTGCTAGCTGCTTTTCTGGTTATGGGCTCGGGCCTGCTTGTACAGTTTCTTACCTTGCCTGTTGAAATTGATGCCAGTTTTAAGAAAGCCCTGCCTATGCTCGAATCCGGTTATTTGCAGCCACAGCAGGTTGCGCCGGCAAGAAAAATATTGCGCGCTGCTGCGTTTACTTATGTGTCTTCTGCTTTGGCGGGTTTATTGAATTTTTGGCGCTGGATGCAGGTGATGAGAAAGTAGTAACCATTTATGAAGTTAATATGAAGTTGGTATCCTTCTCATCAGTTCAAAATGCTGCAGAAAGGGATGGCTTAGTGAAGGATTGCGAATCATTTGCCGATAATTGCCGACAGCAAACTGCAATTTCTTCATTGCGACAGCCGGGCCGAGACGAGTTAGGCCAAAACCCTCTTTTAGCCATAATTGCCAGTTTTCAGGTGAAGCACGCAAATCCCAGTCGAGGTTTTCTCCTGCGTAGGCAGAACCTTTGGTTACTATACCGCTGACAATGCTTATTAATCCCCTTGGATGATCCTCGCCTTTGAAACCATAAGCAATATTTGCTGTAAAATTGGCCATTTGCAATGGACCATATACTCCAGCATCATTATTCCACGCGTCTTTTAGGTCATTCATCCAGATATCAGAAAATAACTGGCTCATTGGGCTATCCTCCTGGTTATTTTTTATGCGGAAAATTTACCACAGCTGTCTAAAAGGAGCACAGAGGTTTTAAGCTGCTTGTTGGCGTTATGATGAAATTAAGCCCACCAGAATATATAAAAACTCAACACTTATTCTTTTTTACCCTTGATACGCATAGAGATGTCTTCCCTGGCACTTTCGATAATTGAATTCTTGTCCATCCCTGCCATAATTTCCTCGGCCACCTGTTTTGCGCCGCCTTCACCCCAGGCCTTACCCTGCTCAAGGTAGCGTTCGGCGATCTGGCCTACAAGATAGGTGCTGTAGTAGGCAATCGCTCCCTGTCCACTAGCAGTTAATATTGTTGACAGGCCGGCACTACCAAGCTTAAGTAGACTTGAGGCAAGATGCACAGTCCAAACCGCCCCCATCAGGGCCGCCAGCTGAGCAAATATGGCAGCAACTAATTTGCCCGACTCACGTCTGCTCATGGGTAGATCGTAGACCCTGGACAAGTGATAGACCAGTGCACTGTCCAGTGCAGCAGCTGCTACCAGGTCGGCGAGCGGAATGGGGTTAGCGGCCACGCTGACTCCTTTTGCAATGCAATAATAACGTATAACTTTCTCTGCCAGTGCCCTGCGTGTTTCAAGTATCCGGGTAGCGATCTTATCGGTGACGTGAGAAGCGAACAAACTTGCATTCAGGGCAGCAAGACTGCGGCCATCTTGTTCGAGAATCTGCCACAGGCGTGTGGTTAGCATTGAAACATCTGGTTCTATTTCACGGACCGTTTCAATTTCATTGCCGACAGTATCAACCTGGATTAGTTTTTGCCTTGGTGGTGCGGCGGATGCAGTGAGTATATTTTCATCCTCGACGATACCTTTAGTGTGCCTGCGTAAAGAGGCCAGCAGTGCATCCTGCTCATCTTCGGTATATCGGTCGGTTTTATTTAATACTAGTAGCACAATGCTGGACTGGCTGTAGAGGGTTTTCAGGCTATCAAGTTCACTCTGTGTCAGGTCGCCATCGACCACAAAAATGATCAGGTCTGCCTGCGCTGCGGCTTCTATTGCCAGCTGTTCGCGTTGCTCGCCATCGGCTTCATCAAGCCCGGGTGTGTCAATCAGAAAAACACCACCGCTATCATAGGACTGCCATGCGCTGCGATCAACACTGCGCGTCTCTCCGTGCAGTGGGCTGGTTGAAAAGACATGGCTGCCAAGGAGGGAATTCAATAGTGAGGACTTACCAACGCTGACACGTCCCATAACAGCGATGTGGATTTCATTATTTTCAATTTTATCCAGTAAATCCTGTAACGACTGGTATTCTTCATTCAGGCTTTCGCGAACAGACTGTGGAATATGTTCATCATCCAGCAGCCGTGACAGACTGTCTCGTGCGATAGTGAGATGGTGCTCGGACGGGTCGCTGGTGTTTACAGGATCGTCTGTTTTTTTCGACCTTGCAGTATTATTTTTGCCTTTCTTCTTTGGCTTCCATGACCAGCCGGATAATGTTGCCGGTACTTTTTTCCAGTTGATCACCAAGGTTCTCCGTAAAGCGGTTTATCACAGGGAGTGTCGCCAGTTCGCCGCGGCTGGCTAGCGTCTCGTTCAGGCTTCGTCCCAGTGCATCGAATATCATGCCATAGGTCACTGCATGCAGTGCGCCACCCGCCAGTGTACCAAGTCCGGGGAATGCTTTCATAGCATTACCCACCACGGCCATGATCAGGGCAATATGGCGGTTAAGTCTTGATTGACCAAGTTTTAACAGGCGGTCGATCTCTAGCTGGCTGACAGGAACGTCATAAAGGGAGCACAGGCTTTTAACCAGGCTGATGCCCAGTGCACCCTGTATAAGAATGTCGGTTCCAGGACTAATGGCAGCCATCGCACCAACTACTGCACTACGAGTGTGGTTGCGTACCAGGGATTGTCCTTTCTCAATCCGCTGCTGCAGCTCTGCTTCCTCAAGAGTGCGTGCAGCAAGTGTAAAGATGGCGCTATCGCGCAACTGTTCCAGCCTTTCTGGATTGTTGTCAATGCGTCGCTGCAGGGCACGTGCAAGTTCCTTGATGTCAGGTTCTATGGCACGGAGCTCTGTTGATTCGGTGCCATCCGATTGTCTGACGACAATCTGTTTTTCAGCTTGAGTGCTAATAGCGACAATAGTTATATCTTTAATGTGATCTGTGTGTTCACGCAGCCGCTGTAGTATTTGTTTACGCTCCTGCTCGCTGTACCAGTCACTTTTATTAAGTGCAAGTATTACTGGTTTTTGTAGCTCGGCGAGCAGGTTTAATTCATCTAGCTGCTGGCGGGTCAGGTCTCCGTCACACAGGTATATTACGATGTGCGCACGCATTGCCTCACTGCGAGCTGCATCACTCAAGCCGGTGTTTCCAGCATCCTGAAGGCCAGGCATGTCTATCAGAATAACTTCATCTCCTGAAGGCGTAGACCAGTGGTATTCGACGATATCCCTGGTCGTTCCACCCGTGACTTCTGAGCGAGCTTCTGTATTGGGCAGCAGGCTATTGATCAGGCTGCTCTTGCCTGTGCTGATGGTACCTGTCAGAGCAATGTAGAGTTGTCCAGTTTGACGCCGCTGTTTTAGCTTGCGTAATTCTTCTTTAGCAGACCCAATCTCAATGCCGCTTTCCTGCGCTTCTTCTATGCGCTGCTGCAGGCTGCTTTCATTTATGGGTTCTAGTTTATGCGTTGATTTTTTTACCGGGCGCAACAGTTTCCAGAGGATGATTGCACTGGCTACGCTTAACATCAGCAGTATCAACACGAACAGGCCGCCTATATACCAGGGTGCAGTCTCTAGTCGCTGCCACAGCGAAAGCAGTGTGTCACCAGCCATACCCGTAATGACGACAAGTAACATGAATAGCAGAACAACAGCTGCTGCCAGCAGGTAACGAAGTAATTTCATCTAATTTCCAGGATCGGGTATAACAGTTGCTTGATTTCCACAAACTGACATAAAACATAATATTAGCGTGTTAAGATTAACAAAGCATAGGTCGATAGTCATTGAGACCCGTTGCCGGGAAAAGAGAAACCAGAATTATATTTCAGGGATCAGGAAAATATCGCGAAACAGGTAGACGATGCTGGCAATGAGCAAGGCGGACAGAGTAATTATTGATGATTAATTTTTATCTTTTGAGAACACTTAGATGATTAATGATATCCAGCAAAAGGCTGTGGCAGCAGGCGGTGCAGTAGGCAGTGTATTAAAACCGGCCACCTGGAAAGAAAAAGGAATTCGCTGGTCCATAGGAATGGCGACATTCCTGGTTTGCCTGCTTATGCTTATATTATCCATTTACTGGAGCCGCAGTCCCGATATGTTTGATGTTTCTGAGAATGCGCGGCAGCAGATTGCAAGTGATGAGGGTGAGCAAGCGGTTCCCGGTAGCACCACCACTGCAGCCCTGATCACCGTGGCAACTACCCTGTTGGACAAGCCGGGGGGATTTCTCAGTAATGATGTCATGCCGCCTTCTGTGCTGCTGGACAATATGCCGAACTGGGAATTTGGTGTGCTCGTGCAGGTACGTGACCTGGCTCGTGCACTGCGCAATGAGATGAGCAGGTCCCAGTCCCAGTCACTGGAAGATAAAGACCTGATGGTGGCAGAGCCCCAGTTCAGTATTAGTAATGAGTCCTGGATGTTTCCTTCGGCCGAAGGTTCCTATCGAAAAGGCATCAAGGCACTGCAGTCCTATCTTGACCGTCTTGTCGACGCTGACGCAACTAATGCTCAGTTTTATACACGGGCAGACAACCTCAGGGACTGGCTGCAAATAGTTGAGAAGCGACTGGGAGGTCTATCGCAACGTTTGTCAGCCAGTGTCGGGCAATTACGAGTGAACACTGACCTTGCCGGTGATGCGGCAGCCACACACTCGACGCCAACTCCTGATGATCTTGAGATTCAGACGCCCTGGACAAAAATTGATGACAACTTCTTTGAGGCGCGTGGCTCAGCCTGGGCACTGCTGCATTTCCTGAAAGCAGTTGAGATCGACTTTGATCCTGTGCTGCGGAAGAAAAACGCCGTCGTCAGCCTGCGCCAGATCATACGAGAACTGGAATCGACCCAGGATATAATCTGGAGTCCGTTGATAATGAATGGCAGTGGCTTTGGCCTTGTCGCGAACCATTCTCTGGTGATGGCTTCATATATATCCCGCGCCAATGCAGCCATCATCGACCTGCGAAATTTACTGATGGATGGCTGATGATGTGATCCTTACTTTCGGCTACCGGGCATCATCATCTCAAATTTGCCATGAAATACTGAAAAGCCGGGGTAAATAGGGTAAAATATTGCCTCTATTTTTTCTCATATTTATCGGGTTCACTAGTATCATACGCCTGATTCTGTGCTCTGAAACCGAATACTAAACAAATACCAGGGAGTTTCAAGATGGCTAAAGATTTTCTAATCTCACCTTCAATACTGTCCGCAGATTTCGCCAGACTCGGCGAAGAAGTGGATAATGTGTTGGCATCCGGTGCCGACGTGGTGCATTTCGACGTTATGGATAATCACTATGTACCTAACCTGACCATCGGCCCACTGGTTTGTGACGCTTTACGTAAACACGGCGTGACAGCAGATATCGATGTCCATTTGATGGTCAAGCCAGTTGATCGCATCATTCCTGATTTCGCTGCCGCAGGCGCTACCTACATCACTTTCCATCCCGAAGCATCGGAACACATAGACCGCAGTCTGCAACTGATTAGAGATGAAGGCTGTAAACCCGGCCTGGTGTTTAATCCTGCAACACCGCTGGATGTTCTTGAGTACGTAATGGACAAAGTGGACATGATTCTGTTGATGTCAGTGAACCCGGGCTTCGGTGGCCAGAGTTTCATTGATTCTACACTGACTAAACTGCGCCAGGTCCGTAAACTGATTGATGCCTCTGGCAGAGATATTCGCCTGGAAGTAGATGGTGGCGTCAAAGTTGATAATATCCGCGAAATAGCCGAGGCGGGTGCCGACATGTTTGTCGCCGGTTCCGCTATTTTTGGTGCAGCTAATGACGCTGATCCGCACCATTACGAAACAGTTGTTGCAGCAATGCGCGCTGAGTTGGCCAAAGTCAGCTAATTATTTTCTTTCACTGGCATGGTGAGGGCCGAAGTACTACTTCGCCATGGCAGATCTAAGAATTTCATTTCAATAAACAAAGCTTTCTCAAGCTGACAGATTACCTGGAACCTGGTTGTGCCTGAAAAAATAAATGTCCGTATGGTGATGATTGACCTTGATGGCACTCTAATC
>JARFQI010000078.1 GCA_029287855.1 Arenicellales bacterium
CCCCCCCCCCCCCCCCCCCCCCCCCCCCCCCCCCCCCCCCCTTTTCAAGCAGAAGACGGCATACGAGATGTGCTATTAAGTCTCGTGGGCTCGGAGATGTGTATAAGAGACAGATTGATGACTACAGAATGGGCAGGTTGACAGAATAAGTGCATTTTCATTTTCAACCACATGCAGCGCAGAATTAAGGGTTGGGCCAGGCTTACATTTGCGCATATCAAGACGATGATGGCGACTGCTTCGCAGGCTTCAGATTCTACGGCCCAAAGAAGGCGTAGATCGAGAGAAGCTGGGCACTGCCGGACATTGAAAAACTCAAGTTGGTGAAGTAAGTGTCATCGACAGCGAACAAACGATGGTATCTGCGGTAGAATTGCGGCAGAGATCCATGAAATTCGAGAGACGACCAGTTAGATTGTGTATCTGCTTATCATTTACCCCCTAAAAGGGAGATAAGCAAAATGAACATGAAGAGTTAGAAGCCTTTGCCTGTGACGTAACCAATGAATATTTATCAAAAAATCATGTCAAAACATGGATGCTGTTTAAATGACAAAATTATGGAGGGTTTTCTCAAACACTACCAACGTGACGATATCCTGAAAACCCATTTATTTGAAGGTCGCTACGAAAACATTTATCTAACCAAGCAGCATATTCCAGCCCTGGCTGCATTAATCGTTGAAGCAACTAATCATGCTGAAGACATCTTGCAACTTAAAAACTTACATGCAGGATTCTGGTTCAATTTCATGCCACCTGGATCAACCACTACCTTACATACCCACGATGATGATGATGAACTTCTGTCAGCTGTCTATTATGTCGAGGCTGCAGAACATTCAGGCAATCTGATCATTCATGAAAAATCGAATATGCCTGCTCCACGAAAGATTGAGATTACACCTGAAGCTGGTGAGTTTATCTTTTTCAAACCCGACGTTCCTCATGAAGTATCCAGGAACAACAGCGCACAATCTCGCCTTTCCATCGGCTTTAATTTCGGTCAATCATGAAAAATATAGTTATACGTTGTGTGGCACGAACACAATACGACTTGATCTGTATAACAATCCAGTTGTAGTAGGTGAATGTCTGTAATGCTAATAAAAGACAAAAAAAGGAGCCGCGAGGCTCCTTTTTAGATCTTGATCGCAGAAAAGGGATTAATATCCGCCTTTACGTGTACTCTGTGGGCAACCACCAATCTTCAGGCCTTGTTTGGAAGGCATTAATGGAAACATTTCGTACATCAGTTTTGAGGTAACCTTTTCACCCCAGAGTTTGCCCATGGCTTTCATGATGCCACGCTCATTCGGTTCGTTACCGTCCAGGGTCTCTGCGCGGACGTACTTCACAATATCCCAGTGTCTCTCGGTTGGTTCGATACCTTCTTCGGCAAACAGTGCAGTTGCAATTTCTTCGTTCCAGTCACTTGTGTTGACCAGGTACCCATTTTCGGTTCTTTCTACGGAATCAAGTACTGACATCAATTTATCCTCTTCTATGCTTGAATGATTGATATATGGCAATAGTGCAAGATGACTTTGCCCGTGAAATTTGCGGCCGTAATGATATATCAGAATTTGCT
Organism: Arenicellales bacterium; assembly: GCA_029287855.1. Lineage (GTDB taxonomy): Bacteria > Pseudomonadota > Gammaproteobacteria > BMS3Bbin11 > BMS3Bbin11 > BMS3Bbin11. The sequence goes on from JARFQI010000078.1 coordinate 1,592, forward strand.
AAAATTCTACTCAAAAGAGCAACCTGAAGCGATGGCGTAAGGTCAAGGGTTCTAGCCCATATCGCCAGGATTGACTACAGGAAGGGCAGATTTACGAATGTGCTGCATTTTCGTTTCGTACGACATGTGGTGCCTGATTGCACGCGATGTCATGCAATGACATATAATGAAAGTGGATTTTTATCGAGGAGTATTCATGCGTGGTTTAACTATAATTTCAATCGTTCTTGCCCTGGCAATCGGTGTCTATAGCTGGCAAAAAATGCTGGTGAAAAGCACACCTCGGCAAATATATCAGCCTGCTGAATACTCACCGGCACTTGGTGGAGTGGAGAGCGATGACGATTATCTTGGCGAATGTGAGGATCATAAAACCCGTACGCCGGACTGCGAAATCGAAATAGAATCAGATATAAAATCAGAAGAGCAGGGTGAAATGGTCGAGCAGCGCAGCAGCTCGCATGACACCATGATGAAATCATTTGATCAAAAGTATGACAAATACAAAGATCAGATAAACGGGCGTCAGTAACTAGTAGCGACCGGTAGCAGTTGTCAGAGAATTCCCTGGTAGAGCATTCCTGTTGTTGAAGAAAACCGTTGTTGAATATAAAAAAATCTCCCGCACATTAAACATATATTAGTGATTAGTACACAAACCAGAGATGAATTACCGCGCCTGTAGCAGGCATGATCAGTTAAAATAGGGCATTCTGATCCGGTAGTGCGAGGTAGATACAAATGTTATGGCTAAGTGAAGTATTGTTGCAGCATCATGAACTGACGTCTTTTGACGAGTTGCTTGCTGTGGTGAAAAATGGCGGTGGTAAAGGTGAAATGTTCTTTCGTATGGATGTGAAACCACCCTTCCTTGATACCCCGGATAACTGGGAAGAACAGCTCGAAGCTTCATTTACTTCCAAACGATAAACCTGACGGGCTGCTGCTATGTACTGGACTGAAAATGCTGACAAAGAGAACAAGATCAAGATTCCTGATGATGTTGTTGATCTAAGCTTCAAACTCGACTGTAAATGCCTCGCCAATGACCATGTCTGGGAACTAAGCCAGTCAGTGCAGAAGATTTTGCCATGGCTGGCAGATGAACCGCAGGCGGGGATTCACCAGATACATGGTGCAGAATCAATGAATGGCTGGAACCGGCCTGAAGAACCCGATTCCCTTATTCATCTCAGCAGACGCTCAAAAATGACTCTTCGAGTTCCCGCCACGCATGTCAAAAAAGCACTAGAACTAGAAGGTAAAACATTAACTGTTGGTGATAACGCATTGATTATAAAGAAGGCAGAAGTTAAATTACTCAGTCTTTATGAAGTGCAGTTTTCTCGTTACGTGATCACCGAGCCTGGTATTGAGGAGGAAGAATTCCTGCACAATGCAGTCAAAGAGCTAAAAGCGATCAACATACCGCCACGTAAATTGTTAAGCGGTAAATCCCAGTCATTCACCACACCTGACGGTGATGTCACGACGCGCAGCCTGCTTGTTGCTGACCTCGAGCCAATGGAAGCGATCCGGTTACAGGAAACGGGTATTGGAGAAGGGCGCCTGCTGGGTTGCGGCCTGTTTGTTCCACATAAAGGAATAAAACATGCCAAGGAATCTTGACAGCGATTCTTATGTCATCATAAAACAGATTAATTGACGATCAGGCCCGACTGTTCGACAATATTAATGTTTAATTATATATGCTGACCCAAATAATCAGGCTGATCATTTGGCGGCATTGCTGAAAGCCATAGCAAAGGTGGCTATTAATATTAAACGGTCAGGCTGCCAGCTAACCCCTTTGGGATATAGCGCCAGCTACGATTTATGGCTATATTTCCAAAACTACTATTTTGAATTGATTACTCACCGGAGACGATCAGATGAGCACTAAACAGGAAAAAATTCAGCAGATGCTGGATATGCAGAAGAAATTCATTGAAAACGAGCAGAAAAACGGCTTCGATGCGAAAAAATACTATACCCCTGAATCAGGATCTGTTCTTGATGGTTACATCGATACCTACGATGAGCTGGCAGTCGATGTGATGAACGATGCTCATGGCGAGCGTGGTTCCAAGCGCTAAGCTAATCCTGTTTATAAAGGATTTATAGAAAAGGCCGCATTAGCGGCCTTTTTGTTTTCTGGGAAAATCAATATAAAAGACTTGTCCGGATAAATTCAATACTATTCGTCATTTCGTCATTGCAGGGAACGAAGTTACGCGGCAATCTCTAAACTATTGATACTATTTGACGAGAATCACGTACATCAACGCCAGTAACCACAGGAAAGACCAAAAGGCCTGATGGCGTACAAATCAGAGATTTCTAAGAGAATAATTTTAATTTACTCATTTTCAACTGCAGAGCCTTTGCGCTTAAATTTCAGCCCACATCCTGACGAGGTTGATGTACGTGGTGCTTATTTTCTGCGTTACTTCACTTTCAGGTTCGCTCCCCAACAACTCATCCCGTGCCTGGCTAAGGTTGTAAAGCAATTCCCGCTGAGCCGGGTCCCGCACCATGCTCTGCGCCCAAGTCACGGCTACCAGGCGAGAGCCTTTGGTAACAGGGGCTACCTGGTGCAGGCTGCCAGACGGGTAAAGGATTGCATCGCCAGCAGGCAGCTTGTGCTTTACTTCACCAGTTGCTGTCATCAGTGTCAGGTCGCCGCCTTCGTACTCATCCGGCCCATTCAGAAAGACCGTGATTGAGACGTCAGTGCGATATCTGTCTGCCTGGCCCATGATCGGGTCATCGACATGATAACCGTATTGATTTCCCGGGGTATAACGAGCATAGAAAGGGGCGGCTATCCGGTGAGGCAGTACACCGTATTGATATGTCGGATGGTTCACCAGCAGGCCCATGACAATATTATTCAGTCTTGCCATTTCCGGGTGGTTTTGCGGCAGCTCTGCGTTGTTTTTTACACTAACAGCCTCTTTCCCCGCAGAGAGTTTGCCATCAATAAAGTCAGCCGAGTCGAGGATTCCCCTGACAATTGTCAGCTTGTCAGATGGAATGAGCCCCTTGATACGTAGTAACATAAGCGAGTTTTGAATTTAATTAAAAGTGAACCCTTATGATACTTAAAGTTTTTCTTGAAGACCAAACCTATCCGATTGAAATTCCAGATTATATAGTGAACGAGGCCGAAGACTTCTTCAGCATACTGGATAATGACATGAACCAGGGCTGGCAAATGAGCCATATCTGGATCGACGAACCGGATGCGCATCAGCGTTGCCAGATTGTTGCAGATAAACTTCTTACCGCATTGACCAACGATGATCAAAAAACCGGGGTCATGCTGTCTGCCTATATTCTCAACCGCATGCCGGGTACCAATGAAGTCCATTTATCCGTCACCGGGGACATGAATGAACATGTCATTTCAGGAGATTGAGCCTGGATCCGGACGATACCAGCTGGTACGTCTACATCGTGCAGTGCTGTGATGACAGTCTCTACACTGGAATCACCACGAATATAGAAGCCAGGATTTCACAGCACAATAGAGGAAAGGGAGCCAAGTACACACGCTCCAGGTGTCCGGTAACTCTTGTCTATACAGAAAACTCTGAAAACAGGAGCACAGCATTGCAGCGCGAAATTCAAATTAAAAAAATGACTTCACAGCAGAAACATGACCTGGTCGCAGGAAATCAGTAGATTTCAATATACTGATTCATGAGTTTATCCATTGCCATTCCGGGAACTTGTCATGGCATGTATTGACAAAATGTATAGAGTATTAACATATTCCTTAACACTATTATTTTATGAATTCCGCTGAACAACAGGGTACACGCCGAATCGGCAAATGGATGATGTTTTCAGCCTGGCTGCTGGGTTTTGCCATGTTGCTGCTTTATTTCAATCATTTCCTTGAAAAAGAACTAAACCCTAACCAGTCTGTTTACAGCAGAACCGGCGAATTCGGCCAAACGGAAGTTGTATTGCAGCGCAACCGCTATGGACATTACGTAAGTAATGGTCAAATTAACGGTTACACTGTCCAGTTCATGCTTGATACAGGCGCAACAGACGTAGCTATTCCCGAGAAACTCGCCAACAAACTGTCTCTCAGTAAAGGAACTGAAAAGCGCTACATCACCGCGAATGGGACGGTGACAGCCTATTCGACGATGCTCGACAGTGTTTCCATTGGTCCTATTGTCATTCCCAATGTCATGGCTAGCATTAACCCCGGTCTCAAAGGCAACCAAATCCTGCTTGGGATGAGTGTACTTAAACGCATTGAATTCACCCAGCGTGGTGATACATTGATCTTACGGGCACCTTGATTTAGACAACATCTAATAGTGGAAACTAACTGGAATGTCCATTACCAACATACATAGCGAGCGTTATAGTGACCAACCATGATTCTTTTGCAGACAATTTGAATTTAGAACGTACCATCGGCTTCAGGCAGCCAGGTGATATTGATGTCGAAAACGAGCGCCGCAAGCTGCAGCTTTATATCAATCTCAAGCTGGCTTCATCCGGGCAGCCTATCGTTGCCGGTGATAATGAAGAATTTCTCAAGACTGCGCAGGACCTGTTAAAAAGCTACCGCGAAAAAAACCGCCTGCTGACAGATTATTACTGCCCATCGGATCAACGGATCCAGTCATTCCTCGAGCGTTATCTTTCCGAACTGCCAGAAATAATGGTTCCACGACTACCGGGCATGACCTTTGTTCTTGATCGCCATGGTGTCTCTCGCGAATTGTCAATCCCGCTGGGTGAGGATGAGTTTCACTCTGATATCGTCAACAGTTATCGCGTAAAGCAGGGTGTTTTGCATAACCCGGCCAGTGACCGCAGGACAACGGAAGGGTCTTTCCATATCGCGGAAGGCGGTCTGCCCATTCCCGGTGATAAAAAAAGCGTTCCGCTGGCAACCTTCGCAAAGCTGCTGAAGGAAGCGCTGTCTCCACCTGATGAGCTGTTAAAAATCCCCTTCACAGCGAATCTAGATAAGCCGGCCAGGATGTTTGTCTCGCTGCTGCTGCGTCCGACCGTCTGTCCAGAAGTTCCGGGGCAGGACGTCGGAAAAAATATGGAAATCCGGTTCTTTGCACCGGGCAACCTGATCAGTAACCTCGACTTTGTTGAGTCCATATTCGGCAATGGCGGCAACCCATTTCTTGCTGAGTTTGATGCGGGTCTTGATGTTGAACACTGGACAGGGCATACAGGTTGCGTGATTCTCGCACCACATTTGCCACAGCTGACAAAAAAAGCGCTCGGTCTGCCTCACTATAATGATGCAAATGCACGTCAGCGTAGACAAGGCATGTGCTGGAAAGACGAAAGCGAACTGTATAACAATGGTATGCCGTTTAAAATCACGGCACGTGATGAGAGCGGGGTAATCGTCACCATACTGGCTGATAACTATTATGGTTATTGCAAAAAGGAGGTAAAAACCCAGATAGGCTTTTCCGCCAACCTGTTTGGGCTAGCCGAGGAAGAGCATGCTGGCGGTGCGCTCGCTTTCCCGCGTAGAAACCATGGCATCGAGTTTGGTGCAGATTCCAGCACTCGTGAACCCGGTTATAGTTTTGACGATGTGATCGAGCGCTACGGCGAAATAATGCAACTGCAACCCGAAGGCTACGGTATAGATAAAAAGTATCCTGAGGTCATCTACGTTCGCCAGGACCTCTGTATGGACCTGGAAGCACAAACCATAGAATGGCAGGTGGACGGTAAAAAACAGTCCATACGGCTGCAGCCGGGGAAAACCTATATCCAGCCGAACGGATACAAAGTGGAAATGCAGAAACACCCCTATGCACCTTCCTGGCGACTGAT
>JARFQI010000195.1 GCA_029287855.1 Arenicellales bacterium
GCAGTCAACCGAGACTGAGTTGTGTATGACTGTACAGCTGAAAGCTCCAGGCTTAGAGCACGCCCTAGATACCCCAGAACTTTCAGCTTTATTTCTTCAGACTGCACGTTACCGCCTCAGCTACCTACAAAAAAGCAGAAATTAAGCTGCGTCTCCGCCTGCTGGCAAAACTGGCTCAACTTCTTTATGTGGACGTGCAATGATGTGCGCCGCAACAAGACCGTCACCAACACGTTCACAGGCATCAGCACCTGCACGAACGGCTGCGTTGACCGCACCAGTCTCGCCACGGACTAATACCGTGACATAACCACCACCAACAAACTCACGTCCGATCAGACGAACTTCTGCTGCTTTCGTCATGGCATCAGCTGCTTCGATTGCAGGAACTAAACCACGTGTTTCAATCATGCCCAGAGCAATACCGTAATTATCATTTGCCATGTTCGCTCTCCTCTCAAGTATCTAATGTTACAGTTAAAAAATAAAATGCTTAATTAAGCAGCGCCGCCTGTTGGCAGAACTGGCTCAACTTCTTTGTGTGGACGAGCAATGATGTGTGCTGCAACCAGGCCGTCACCAACACGTTCACAGGCATCAGCGCCCGCACGAACGGCTGCGTTGACCGCACCTGTTTCGCCACGTACTAATACTGTGACATAACCACCACCAACAAACTCACGTCCGATCAGACGTACTTCTGCTGCTTTAGTCATGGCATCGGCTGCTTCTATTGCAGGAACTAAACCACGAGTTTCTATCATGCCCAGAGCAATACCGTAATTATCATTGGCCATGTTCGCTCTCCTTTCGAGTATCTAATGTTACAGTTAAAAAATAAAATGTTTAATTAAGCAGCGCCACCAGTTGGCAGAACTGGCTCAACTTCTTTGTGTGGACGTGCAATGATGTGTGCTGCAACCAGGCCGTCACCAACACGCTCACAGGCATCAGCGCCCGCACGAACGGCTGCGTTGACCGCGCCTGTTTCGCCACGTACTAATACTGTGACATAACCACCACCAACAAACTCACGTCCGATTAAGCGAACTTCTGCCGCTTTAGTCATAGCATCTGCTGCTTCGATTGCGGGTACTAAACCGCGGGTTTCGATCATGCCTAAAGCAATACCGTAGTTTTCATTAGCCATCTGCTTTTCTCCTGATGTCTCAGTTTAAATTAAAAATAATCAATTATTAACAGGCCTGGACTAAACATTAGTCTTCTTGCCAGTTATCAATGATTCCGCCGATCGTTAAGTCGGTAAGCACTTCAAAATCACCTACCGCATGACGAGCCGCTGAACCACTAACCGTAAAAACCCAATTTCCTTTACTTACACCAACTACGTCGGTTGCGACGACTTTATTACCACTAAGTCCTCTTAAAACTCTTAAGTTTGTGTGCTTTAAACCAGGTATCCGGCTTGTACAAACTAAAGTATCTTCCGCCTGGTAAATTTCCACGACATTTAAGCCTGCTCTTCTTCCCAGTGATCGATAATGCCCACAATGGTCAGATCACTTGGATACTCTTTACTTCCTGCAGCTTCACGTGCAGCGGAACTGCCCACGCAAATCACCCAATCACCAGGTTTAGCACCCACAGGATCAACTGCGACTGCGAGTGTACTGCCATCTCGAACCACCTGCATATACTTGTGCTCGAGACCCGGAATACGATTTGTCGCAACCAGTGGTTTTTCTACGCGGCAAATCTTCATTAGTGTGCTCCTGTAACCGTGGTTGTGTTTACAGAACAGTCCAGAATTTCAATCTGACCACTGGCGTTGATATCACGCACAACCTCAAAAGTATGCAACAAACCACGATCACTCAATTCACGGTAGCGATTGTGCAATGCTGTCGATACACGGTTACAGTGTTCTTCAGCGCGCTGACGTTCACCGGGAACATTGCCATGGTAGTCATAGCGCACGACAATCGGCACCGGCAAGCCGTGTGAGACGTTCAAACCAGTAAAGATACTAATACCGACATCCAGGTCATTCGCTGCTTCTTCAACCGTACTCAGGTAAGCAAAAAATGTTAAATTGCGTAACTGAACTTCTTCAAAACCTATACCCGCACCAATGAAGCGTTCGTTATGTCCAATATCACTGTAGTGGCCGTTGTAATAACCGCGGACATAGTCTACTTGCGACATGTTATTAATTAGCAGCTGGGTCATCAATTGTGCCATACCTGTCGACAGGCTATCGCCACCCTTGCTGCTGACATGATCCTTTATCCATTGCTCTGCCTGAGTTGCAGACATGCGCTGCGTTGCATCAAATACTTCGAGGCTGTCGACATAATTGTCCAGATCGATACCACCATTAGCATCAGGCATATGAACCCGAATGGCATCCGTATCGGTATCCATGCCCAGCAACATGCAATCAATCGAAGCTCCGCAGCAATATGTATTCTGTACTGCCTGCTGAAACCCCATCAAGCGCTCGGCACCACCTTGCGCCGCTTTAGCAGTATCCGAGCCATGTGCTGCACAGCCTTCATGTTCCGGATCAACTGAACTGTGGTGATACACCACCGCCTTCAAATAACGCGTTGGTGCATCTACTGTATTTGGTTTACCTTCACGAAAGCGCATCAATTCGGTACGCGTCCATTTTTCAAGACTGTTTTCAATATCAAACATAGCTCCGGCGTATGAACGACGTCTTACTGCCTTGTAAGGTAAACGCAGTACATAGCGAATCACATGCGCCATGCGGCCATCAGCACACGGTGATACATCCATTGTGTGAAATCCGCATTGCTCCAGAAATGTCTGGAAATCAGCATCATCATTGCCACCTAACGGGTCACGCGTAAAAACCTCATCACAAAAACGATGATAGGTTTCAAATACACACCACGCAAACAGGCTTCGCATATCCAGCTGATCAACCCAGGCATCTTCAAGCAACACTTCCGGTAACTCATAACCTAGATGAGTTTTAGCAATACGCTGCGCTTGCTGGCAAAAATCAATTTCGTGCTGTAAGGCAGAAATCTGCTTTAACGTCGGGATGATCGAATCAAATGCTTCTTTGATACTACTTTCGTATGCATAAAGTTTCGAATTCTCCGCACTGTTGGTTAGCGGATGACCGCTGCCTGCATATTGAACCCGCGACGGCGCTGCAGCTTGTGCTGCAGCTGCATAACCGGCTCGATCACCTGGCCGCCCCAGTGGGGCCGTCATCTGGCGTGATCCTTTGCGATTATATTTATTGCGTGCATTCAACATGGTCATTAACTATCGCAGTGAATTAACCGCGTGCGCCTCCTGAATAAGTAATCAAGGAGCCTTTTTCAGTGTTGCCACTACTGCCAGTCACCTTGCTTACCTGTGCTTGTATCTCTTCATTACGCTTAGGTGCTGAGTGCATAACAGAATTGCTATGTACAATTGAACGAATTGTCGGGTTACGACGAGTTGCTGACATACCTTCAGTGCCCGTTACATGTTCACCACGATCCCAATCATCTCCTGTGATCTTGGTACCAGCATCCATCCCTTCACCAGAGATGCGAGACTTGACACGACCATCAATCATTTCAGCTGTTTCCGGTACTGCGATAACCTGATCTGATTTATGTCCAAAACGTGCCTCTTCCGTACCGGTGACCTTTCCTGTTGCCATACCAAATGGCCCGGTAATATGACCTTGTTCGTACTGATTGCCAGTAATACCGTTTGAACCCAATGCCTGCTGTGCTCCACCCGACGGTGAGTTCACACTAAATTCCTGCCATGGCGCCTTGGCACCAGACATCGGCTGCGGGAAGTCAGAACTCGCAGTGTCTGCAGCTTTTGCCGGGCAAACCGAGGCAAACTGGTCAGCGCCGACATACGGCGTACCTGTCAATGGTTCGCATTCACCTTTCGCATTACCAGTCATAACGCCACCAACACCTGGCTGAATACCTGTCATGGGCATCCCTGGCGTTGCACGTAGTTGTTTAGTGCGCATACTAGCCATCGCTGCGTCTTCAGCCTGGCAAAAATTTACGTATGCATCCTCGCTGGCGTAAGGCGTACCGCTCACTGCCTTGCAACTACCTGGTTCATTACCTGTTACCTTGCTTTCACGATCAGTCATGGTACCCGTAACAGTCATACCTTTTCCGGTTTTTGAAACACCGACTTTATGGTCCCGCGGTGCAGGTGCTGTGTTACAGAAACTGCTGTACTGTTCCTGTCCAACATAATCATCCCCGGTGACGTCTCGGCAACTGCCGGCTTCATCACCAGTCATCTTTTCACGACGTCCGACCATGGTTCCAGTCACGCTGCCGCCACTTAATGTAGCGCTCTTGCCTACTTTTGAAGGCGCAGCACCAGTCTCTTCCGGTTGCGTATATTGAGTACCAGTCAGCGCACGATTCATGCCCGCTTCATCACCAGTAACCTTTTCTGATCGACCGACATTGCTACCGGTCATGGCCTTGCCTTTACCGGTTTCACTGACTGACACTTTACGTGGTGATTTAGTCATAAATTCCCCACAATAAGCCTGTGACTGATCGGCGCTAATATACTCATCACCAGTGACAATCTTGCAGGTTCCTGACTCGTTGCCGGTGACATTTGACCCACGACCAATGCGATTGCCACTCACAGCATTACCGTGCGAGGTTGACGTCACAGATACTTTACGTGGTGTAGCGGATGGATCTGCCTGACAGAACTCACGGAAAATATCCGCACCCAGATACTCAGTGCCGGTAATACCACGGCATGTGCTTGGCTCGTCACCTGTAACGCTTTGGCTACGGCCAACCATAGTACCGGTTACTGTCTGGCCCTGGACTGTTTCGCTCACACCCACCTTCCAGGGTTGATCAGCTGCAGCACCGGCATCGGCGCTTTGCTTCTGGCGACGACGACCACATGGCTCAGACTTCTTCTGACCAGCACTGCCCTTCTTGCTGCGCTGGTCCCGTAATGCTTTAGACATGTCACGACTGTTCAGGTTTGGATTGCCTGCGCGCGCCGTTTGTGCTGCTGTCATGCCATTTTTGCTGACACCAGCTTTACCACGTGTAGACATTGCCTCACGCCGTGCCAGTGAAGCCAGGCGAGCCGCTGAATGATGGATCCCCTGTTTCGCCTGATTAATGCTTGCCGCCGCTGCTATAGGTTTAACAGCTGGTTTCATACTCGCTTTGCATTCCGTGCGAGTACCATCACAGCCACAACCACAACCTTTCTTTTCGGTTGCCGGTGTTGCAGGTGCAGAAGATACAGCTGCTGTCGTCGCTGCCGGGGCTGCAGATTTAATCTCTTCGCCACGCGTGCGATCCTTACTTTGGATATTTTTTTTACCGCCAGCAGACATCGCCAGACGCCGCGCAATGGACGCCTCACGACTTGAGTTCGCAGGCGCTCGCGCTGCTGAAGAATATGAAGCTGCAGATGCAGGCGCTGCCGATCTGGCTGGAGCTTGCTGCGCAGTGTTCGTCGTCAACGCCGCCTTGCCTTTTGTAGACATTGCCCTGCGTCTTTCGAGTACTAACTCACGTGCACTCATTTTGTTCACTGGTTGTGCCATCGTTAACCCCGTAGCGTGCTGGTTATAATAACTGCCAAATTAATGACTATCGCCCGCACCAAATGCGGGCAACAGTAACCTCGTTACTTATGAACGGCCTTCAAAAACCACGAAGCACGAACCCTGGGACTGGGTGTAGCTGTCGTAGCCAGTCAGGCGTACATGGTGATCAGGGAAAGCACGGTGACAAGCTTCAAGCTCAGCCAGTACATTCCCCATGTCGGTTTCTCCGAAAAACGGAAGCTTCCACATCGTCCAGTATACATCTGTTGCGTTAGCCGGATGCTCATGCTCGATAGCAGGCGCCCAACCATTCGCAAGAATGTAAGCTACTTGAGCCTGGATTTCGTTATTGTCCATTTTTGGCAGAAAACCAAAGGTTTCGAGTGTGCGGCGTGTTTCATAGTTGCCTATATCATTCAGTGACATTATCTTTCCTCGTTAAGTTAATTTAGTGTCAGACGAAATGCGAACTTAGTTCACGTCCAGCTTGTCAACAGTCTCGAACTCGAACTTGATTTCTTTCCAGGTCTCCATCGCAATAGCCAGTTCTGGGCTAGTACGTGCAGCTTCAGTAAGAATGTCACGAGCTTCTTTCTCAATGACACGACCTTCGTTACGTGCCTTAACAGATGCTTCAAGAGCCACACGGTTAGCACAAGCACCCGCAGCGTTACCCCATGGGTGACCCTGGGTACCACCACCGAACTGCAGCATGGAGTCATCACCAAAGATGGTGACCAGTGCCGGCATGTGCCATACGTGGATACCACCCGAGGCAACGGCGAATACGCCAGGCAATGAACCCCAGTCCTGGTCGAAGAACACGCCACGAGAACGATCTTCAGGTACGAATGATTCACGCAGCTGGTCAACGAAACCTAATGTAGAGTTACGATCACCTTCGAGCTTACCTACAACGGTACCGGTGTGCAGATGATCACCACCTGACAGACGCAGACACTTGGCCAATACGCGGAAGTGAATACCATGCTCAGGATCACGGTCGATAACCGCGTGCATGGCACGGTGAATGTGCAGCAGCATGCCGTTTTCACGACACCAGTTAGCCAGCCCCGTATTGGCAGTGAAACCACCGGTCAGGAAGTCATGCATCAGGATAGGAGAACCTACTTCTTTGGCAAACTCTGCACGCTTGTACATCTCTTCAGGTGTAGCCGCTGTGACATTCAGGTAGTGACCCTTCTTCTCGCCAGTTTCCTGTTCCGCTTTCTGGATCGCTTCACCGACGAACTCGAAACGGTCACGCCAGCGCATAAACGGCTGAGAGTTTACGTTCTCATCATCCTTGGTCATGTCCAGACCACCGCGCAGACATTCGTACACCGCACGACCGTAGTTTTTAGCAGACAGACCCAGTTTTGGTTTAATGGTTGCGCCCAGCATAGGACGACCATATTTACTCAGGCGATCACGTTCTACCTGGATACCAGCAGGAGGGCCACCACAGGTTTTGATGTAGGCAATCGGGAAGCGGATGTCTTCCAGACGCAGGTGTTTCAGCGCCTTGAAGCCGAAGACGTTACCAACCAGCGAAGTCAGCACGTTTACAACAGAACCTTCTTCGAACAGGTCGATAGGGTAAGCGACGAATGCATAGAAAGACTCGGAGTCGCCAGGCACATCTTCGATGCGGTAAGCACGACCCTTGTAGAATTCCAGGTCAGTCAGCAGCTCAGACCATACAGTAGACCAGGTACCGGTTGAAGATTCCGCAGCTACCGCTGCAGCAACCTCTTCACGAGGCACTTCTGGCTGACCAGTCACCTTGAAACAGGCGAGAAGGTCGGTGTCGAGTGGGACATAATCCGGGGTCCAGTATTTATCACGGTACTCCTTTACACCCGCCTTATAGCTTTTATCTGCTGACATAATCTACTCCTAATTTCTATCTCAATAATGATTCGTTAATGGACTTATGAAACCTGTATAAATCATAGCTTGGCATCTATACATAGTTCCAATTGATATTACTTAGTTAATACATAGCTTTTAATCTATATTACGGCTTAAAAATATTGCATGACGGCTCAAACCAGATATTGTATCACGGCTCAAACTATTGCTCACCTCATAGTGGTAGGTTTTGCATGATTAATGTAATTGCGCAAGAAGCGCGTTTTCTCCACCATTCTGTATGTAGAACGATTGTTGTTGTATCTCGACACTTCGTGAAGCCGCACCCATAAAACTTCGTGGGATTCGTCATTTCCTGGCACCGGCATACTATCGTCGATTTCCACCAGGAAGCGGACATCGATGTGCTGATGCCGCGGATCCGAGCCCATTGCCGGTATAACATGGATATCCAGGTCGAAGATGGAATCGTTTAGCAATTTGACGCATGAAGGATCCAGCCCTGTCTCCTCGGAAGTCTCTTTCAACGCAACACGCAGAATATCTGCATCACCATCGGCATGCCCGCCTGGCTGGAACCATTGATCATGCTTGCGATGATGCATCATAAGGACACGCTCCCTGTCAGGACTGACCACCCATGCAGAACCAGTGACGTGGGCCGGCCACAATTCGCGATGGAAACAGTCACTGTGATTCTCAACAAAATCGATCGCACGCCTTACAAAACCTGCCTCTTCCATAAAACGGCTATGGTGTTGCTTGAGTAAATTGAGCAATTCAGAGCGATGCATAATTCAGGTAGTTGAAGGATGCCTGATAGCTTCGATTGCCGCGGCTGCGGCTTCCTCTACGTCTGCTTCACGGCCAGAGATGGTCAATCGACCGTGCGCACCCACGGCACGCACATCGATAAGCGTAATATTAGCTGCTTTCTCTGCCTGATTAGCCGCATAGACAATATATCCGGCAGGTTGAGCTTCGAGAATAAACATGCTTTCACCAGGCAATAACATTGAACCACCTCGATGCTGGCGGTTAATCAAAACAGCATGATCTGATGTCATCCCATAAATAATGTCATGCCATTCAATACTGCATTGCTCGCGATCGTTAACTTCAGCATCTATACTCGACAATAATATTCTGCCCGATTCGATCACATCACTCTGATCTCTGTGATGTATCACCATTGAACCATATGCGCGCTCAACAATTTGTTGTGTCAGTTTTACCTGGGATGCTTTCAATGCGATATCTGTAACACGATGAATTGCCATGCCTGGCGAAACCTCAACCCATAGACAAGCATCCCCCGGTACAGGAGGGAAACCCTGAGACACAGACGCCATGTACTCGGCAAGCTGCGGCTGCAGGGAATCGATGTAAACATAGGTTCTGAGTTTTATCATGACTGCATGAAATTAAGACTCGTGTGATTGGCCAGTATGGCTATTCCGAGTCAATAGCCGCTGCTTCCAACATATCAATGATACTTGCATCCGGAACATTGCAATGCTCGATTCACTATCCAACTGACCATTTTACATGAATAGCTCGCTATGGTGATACAGCTGTGTGAATGACACCGAAGCATTCCCAGAATTAGCATCAAAATTTAAAGTAACTGGAGCCTATGGGAAAGCCAATCAAGCATCCAATAAATAATTATCCTTAGTTCAATAGGTTATTATCTATACCTCTTCGTGTCGATACAGGACATGGTTGTTGATACAGCATCGATTCCAATTTGCTATAACTGCTAATAAATTGCCACACTGATGTTCAATTAGCCCGGGCATCTTGGCAACGAGTACCGAAAGTAGTCGATGAAAACCTGATACGGTTCTAAGAGCCTTAGGCGGACAGCAGAAGGATTATTCGTAGGTATATTAGTATAGTTTATCATTACTGATTGCTCAGAAAAGACTGCAGTAACAGAACATTCAGACTACACAAACCACATGGGAATTAGCACACGTATTAAAACTTTCTTTATGCTTTTTATGTCATCATAGCTCCATTGTTCTGGTTGCAATCTATTCCTGAAATCACACAAATTATATCGCAGGGAGTATCTATGACACATGCAATACGCATTCACTCTACAGGTGGAACCGATGTGCTGCACTGGGACCAGATAGATGTCGGCGATCCCGGACCGGGACAGGTTCGCCTGCGTCAGACAGTCAGTGGTCTGAACTATATAGATATCTATATGCGCACTGGCGTCTATCCTGTAGCAGAATTACCGGCTATTTTAGGCATGGAAGCTGCCGGAGTCGTTGAAGCTATCGGTGCCGACGTTTCCGACCTCAAGGTCGGAGACCGTGTTGCTTATGCCCTGGTTTTAGGCAGCTATACAGAGTCTCGCCTGATAGATGCAGACAAGCTGATCAAACTGCCCGATACGATTAGTGACCAGACGGCAGCTGCGATGATGCTCAAAGGCATGACGGCGCACTACCTGTTATTTCGCACTTACCCGGTAAAGGCTGGAGATACTATTCTTGTGTATGCCGCTGCCGGTGGTGTTGGTTCTATGCTGAGCCAGTGGGCAAATCACCTCGGCGCTACCGTTATTGGCTGTGTGGGTTCGCAAAAAAAGGCTGAGATGGCCAGGGCCAATGGTTGCCAACACACTATACTGTATCGTGATGTGAACATTCCTGAACGCGTAAATGAATTGACAAATGGCGAAGGCGTGGATGTTGTTTATGATGCTGTAGGCAAGGCGACTTTTGAAGCCTCGCTGGACTCATTAAAACCTTTCGGCATGATGGTCAGTTATGGCAATGCCTCGGGACAGGTGGAAGCTTTCAGTCCAAAAATACTCGCACCTAAAGGCTCACTTTACCTGACTCGCCCAACGCTGGCGACGCACACTGCTACAAGGGAGTTGCTGGTTGACGGCGCCGAGCATTTGATTGATGCCGTGTCCAGTGGAATTGTCAGCATCCATGTTAACCAGGCCTACCCGTTATCGGAAACCGCTGAAGCCCACCGCGCAATGGAATCGAGGGAAACAACCGGTGCCACAGTGTTAATGATATAAGCCAGAGATAAAATTAGAAATCAAACAGAGATCAAACATGCGGTGTTGCAACCATTAATGCTTTCATTACCGCCCTGCCATTATTAATGTCGACTTCCAGGCTAAGTTTTGCACGTCGTCCCTGCTGCAGGTTGCCAATGAACTTTGTCATCTCATCTTCTACAGCCCCGCAATGGCATTCAATATCTGATTCAACAGGCCGGTAATAATCGATATTGGCTTTTGCGACGACCAGGGAAGTATTGAGCTGATGCATTGCTATTGCATGTTGACAGAGAGACCAGGCAGTTAAGGCGGCAATCGAATACAGGCTTCCGGCAAAACCTGTGTTGTGAATGTTAATGTTCAACTGCAGCGGTGCGCGGGTTTCAATAGCTGTCTCCGATATATCAACTATTTCATATCCCATCTTTTCGCTTATCGGAATTGTCGAATGAATCTTCTGCTGCAACTGCTTTTTATTGAGGCTCATTTCAAACAGTCCCTGTAATCCTCACGTAATGTGTTTTTCTGAACCTTGCCCATGGTGTTTCTTGGCAGTTCATCAACAAAGAAAATACGCTTTGGCTGCTTGAAACGCGCCAGTTGACTACTCAATGATTGAAGGATGTCGTCTTCATTAATGTCCATATTATCCCCTCTGACAACGACAGCAACGACGCCTTCACCAAAATCTGCATGAGGCGTACCGATGACCGCTGACTCTTTAACCCCGTCACATTCATCGATCGCCAGCTCAATTTCCTTGGGATAGATATTGTATCCACCGGATATGATTAAATCTTTCTCTCTGCCGACAATAGTGACGCGTCCGTCATCAGACATCGTCGCGAGGTCACCGGTGATAAACCATCCATCTTCACGAAACTCATCACGGGTCTTTTCAGGCATACGCCAATAGCCCTGAAAAACATTCGGCCCCTTAACCTCAAGCACTCCAGTTTCGCCACGCGCTATTTCGTTTCCGTCATCATCTGCAATACGTACAGATTCACCAGGTAATGCGTAACCCACCGTTCCAGCTATGCGCTCACCATCGTACGGATTCGAGGTAATCATGCCGGTTTCAGTCATGCCGTAACGTTCCAGTATGCGATGCCCGGTTCGCTGCTCAAACTCTATGTGAGTTTCTGCGAGTAAAGGTGCCGACCCTGAGACAAACAGGCGCATGTTATCGCATAGATCTCGTGTGAAATCCGGACGATCAAGCAGCCGGGTGTAAAAGGTGGGCACACCCATCATGACGGTTGATGTGGGCAGCTGCTGCAGAACAGTATCAGCGTCAAAATGCGGCAGAAAATATATCATGCTGCCGTTCAATAGCGCGCAATGCAGGGCCACAAACAGGCCGTGCACATGAAAAACTGGCAAGGCATGCAATAAAATATCGCCATGCTGAAATTGCCAGTACTGGTGCAGCACCTGTGCGTTGCTCGAGAGGTTGCTGTGACTCAGCATCGCCCCTTTCGATCGCCCGGTTGTTCCGGATGTATAGAGGATGGCGGCCAGGTCGTCGGCTGAACAATCTACGATATCATTGACAGCGTCCTTCTCATTATAGATATCAACCAGCGACCCCGTTCCGTTAGCGGATAAGGTCAGTATATGTGCTACTTTTTCATGCAGAACACTACCCAGGGATTCATGAGCCAGGGGATCACAGATGAATACTCTCGGTTCAGCATCTTCAATGAAGTAACTGACTTCAGCCGAGGTATAAGCAGTATTTAACGGGATATATATTGCACCGATTCTCAGGCAAGCCAGGTAAAGCAGTACAGATTCAATCGATTTTGCAACCTGAACGACAACACGATCACCTTTAGTGATACCTAATGATTCCAGGGCAGCATGAAAGCGTCCGCTTGCCTCATCGGTATCGCGATATTTCAGCGATGGGCCATGTGGAACATGCAAAAAATCAATATCATCACTGGCAGATATTGCTTCGCTGAACAGAAGATACAGGTTGTTATTTTTTTTCATATTAAGACTCTCACACCAGCCTCCAGGCCATAGTACTGGCCATGATAAATAAAAAAATGGAAAAGGATATATTTAGCGTTCTCTCGGGTAGAGCATGTGCCAGCCTGGCACCCAGGGGTGCAAACAGAATACTTGAAGCAACGACGCTGGCGAAGATAGGGAGATTTACATAGCCGATGCTTGCTGGCGGAATGCCTGGCTCATTTTGCCCGGATATGGAAAAACCAATGGCAGAAACGGTCGCTAATGGCAACCCGATTGACGCAGCGGTAGCTATTGCACGCTTAATGGGTACAGAACAGTAAGTTAAAAAGGGCACGTTGATTACACCGCCGCCAATGCCCATCATGGCGGACAAGGTTCCGTTTACAGTTCCAACAATAGCCATTCCTGGTGTTCCTGGCAGTTTATGCTTACCCACAACATTGCCGATGGCAAGACGAGTAGCAGCTGCATACAAAAATACTATAAAAGCAACATAGAGGATTTCACCGGGCATAATATCAACGATGACAGTTCCTATAACCGTGCCCAGCAGTATCCACGGTGTCAACGCCTTGAAGATAGCCCAGTCCACGGCACCTTTTCGATTATGTGCGTAAACTGAACTAATCGCGGTGATCATGATTGTTGCAAGCGAAGTTCCAACTGCAACTTTTATTACTACATCAGTACTTACACCCTGTGCTTCAAGTATCAAGGATACGACCGGTACAATAATAATCCCGCCGCCTATACCCAGTAGCCCTGCCATCGTGCCGGCAACAGCACCGGCTATCAGAAGAGTGATTATTTCCACCCTTCAGACTTCCACATGCTGCATGCGCTCGAACTCTTTTTGTAATGATTTCGACATCATAATTTTGTTATGCGTTATAAAGGCTTCATGGTTCGAGATAACCTCTTCAGGGTTATATAAATAATTAACCATACAGCCGAAGGACTCATCGATTGCTGACTCCGACCTGTTGGCAAGCACATTAATTCTTTCAATACGTGCGCCATTGGACAGGTGAAACCGGGCTACCGGATCATTCAGTGTGCCATCTGTTTTAACCCTGGTGAGATAGCACAGCGAAAGCTTATGAAGAATTTCTTCAAGCAGCTTTGCATTTTCTCCTGGCTCCATGATTAGTTGCTGCAATGCCTCGTCAAGTGTATCTGCAGCGGTTGCCTGCAGGATTTTATCGAGTTTGTCACCAAGCAATTTGCTCAATCTCGAACCTGGCTCGGCAGGCCGGTCGATATCAAGTTTCTGGCTCAGCATTTTGCGCAGCAGTGGCATCGGCGACAGGGTGGAAAACTGTTTAAGCTGCGGGTACTGAGACTGCAGTTCAGCGACTACCTGCTTGATCAGAAAATTACCAAAGCTGATTCCGCGCAGTCCGCTGAGAGAATTGTTTATTGAATAGAATATCGCTGTATCAGCGGTTGCCGGTTCAACTGACGGGGCATCCGATCCGATAATGTCATCAATATTATCAGTAAGGCCGCTGGTGAACGCCACCTCAACAAATATAAGTGGTACTAAAGGCAATGCAGGATGGAAAAATGCAAAACACAGGTGGTCATTTTGCAGGCGCCGGTGCAGATCATCCCAGCCCTTCATTGGGTGTACGGATTCATACTGGATCAGTTTCTCCAGCACGGCTGCTGAACTATTCCAGTCAATCGATTCAAGTACCAGGAAACCGCGGTTGAACCATGAGGAAAACAGGTGAACCAGGTCGGAATCGACAACTTTTAGTTTTGGATTACCTCCCAGGCGTAGTAAAAGATCGCTGCGTAAGTTAATTAATGCAGCGGTGCCCCTGGGCGCCATGTTCAGTCGCCTGAACAGTTCCTGCCTTGGCGGTTCCACTGCAGTTATCAGTTGCTGCAAACTTTCCGGCGAATCAGCATCATACTGGGCAACAGCAGCGCAGATGAGATCCCTGTCAGGATCGAATGAAGTTGCAAGCATGAGGAAAAAATCTGTTTTTTCTGCATCATTTTTTTCTGCGTAACGCTGCAGTATTTGATGTGCCAGGGCGATATTTGAGGCTTCGCCCTGACGACTGAGCAGGGTCGAGCAAAGCTGCTTATCATCAACCTGATCCTGGTCTGCTTTTCGTCGCCCCAGCAGTTCAAGACTGCGCTCCGCGACTGTATCAATTACCTGTTCGAGCCAACCCATATGGCATTTCTCTGTCGGTTATTATTACTGGATAATTATGCAATATGGGTATCTGGCAACTCCGCTATACAAGTTCACTTGATTGCACCCATCATATAGTCAGGCAGCCACGTAGCGAGTCCGGGGAAAATGATAAGCAGGATAATACCTACGACCATGCATAGCATGAAGGGCAGCGCGCCCCACAAAATTGTTTTCAGCGGCACTTCGGGTACGATGCCGTTGATGACGTATAGGTTCAGACCAACAGGTGGAGTGATCAGTCCAATTTCCATATTCAGTGTCAACAGTACACCAAACCAGATCGGGTCAAACCCGGCCGCAATAATAATCGGCACCAGCGTCGGTGTGGTCATCAGAATAACGGCGACTGGTGGCAGGAAAAATCCGGCGACGAGCAAAAAGACATTGATGAAAAACAGCAGAACCCACTTGCTCACATCAAGGCCGACAATCCATTCTGCGATACCCTGGGTAATATAAAGGCTGGACATCATGTAGCTGAACAGTGCCGCCATGCCAATAATCATCAGCAGCATCACTGATTCTCGCGTCGCAGTCCTGACAATTTCCCACAGTGCTTTCGGCTGCCACACCTTGTAGATAACCATAACCAGCAGGATACAGAACAGTGCGCCCACACCTGAGGCCTCTGAAGGCGTGGCAACGCCACCATACAGCGCCCATAACACCATCGCGATAACAGCCATGAATGGAATAATTTTCGGCAGAATGACCAGCTTATCTTTTAACGAAAAATGTTTATCTGCTTCTGTGAAACGGTATCCCTTTGCATAGGCATATACCCATCCCCAGACCATAAACAGCACCACCAGCATAATTCCGGGTATCATCCCTGCCATGAATAGCCGCCCGATGGATGTTTCTGTTGCGATGCCATAAACAATCATCGTTATCGAGGGAGGGATCAAAATTCCAAGAGTTCCCCCAGCAGCAATTGCACCTGTGGCCAGGCTGGGCGGGTATCCGCGGTCGAGCATTTCCGGGATACCCATTTTGCCGATGGCGGCACAGGTGGCCGGAGACGAACCAGTTAGTGCAGCGAAAAGGCCGCAGGCCCCGATATTTGAAATCAGTAAGCCACCGGGAACCTTGTACAGCCACCGATCTATGGCTTCGTAGAGGTCCGAACCGGCGCGTGATGCGGCAATGGCTGCGCCCATCAGCAAAAACATCGGGATAGACAGCAGGGCAAATTCATCCAGTGAAGCAAACAGGGTTTCAGCCAGTACAGGGAACCCCCCAAAACCTTCATCGTAGGCAATAAAGATCATCGCCGTAATGCCGAGGGAGAAAGCAACCGGTATACCGATCATCAGCAGGATAATCAGTGTTGCTCCAACAACCACGGCTAGTAACAAAGCTTCCATAAGCGCTTCCTGGTTATTCGTTCTCGAGACCGAACGGCAAATCACGCCCGGTGATAAGACATAATATATCAGCGATATACTGCAAGCTGATGGCGGTAAAACCGATAGGCATGGAGATATACGCCTTCCATAGCTTCGGTTCCCACACCGTGTCCGAGTTCCAGTTTTCAGTCCACGCCTCTAACCAGAATTCAAAACTCAGGTATGCCAGAATAATGCAAAATAGCGCAGATGCAGAGTAAGCAAGCAGAGCGAGGTTAAAGCGTCCCTTTTCACCCATCATCATGGGAACGAGTTCTACAAATACGTGCCCGCGAGTGAGCAACACATAAGGACTGCCAATAAAAGTGGATGCGATCAGGGCATAACTGACAAATTCAGTTTGCCAGGAGGTTGAATGACCAAGAACAAAACGGACAAAAACCATGTGACAGACGACTACTACAGCTATCACCAGCAAAATTGCAGCAATTATGCCGAGAAATATAGATAGTCTTTTCGTAAAACGAATGAATGTATTCATTTTGGATGCAATAGTCAGGCAGTAGGGGTAATCAAGGATAATCCGGGCCGGCAATGCCTGGCCCGGATAGCTCTGCTATTTTTTATTCTACGCTAAGCGCCATATCCAGCAATTCCTGGCCGCCTTTAACTTTTTCGGCAAACAGCTTATAGCTGGATTCATCAGCAACTTTTCGCCACATTGCAGCCTGCTCCGATGTCATCTCCACGACTTTGACACCTGCATTCTTATAGGCATCAACGAGCTTTTTATCTGCTTCTTTTGACGCTTTCGTTGCGAATTTCTCCGCCTCTTTGCCTGCTTTCAATAGTTCCTTCTGCTGATTTTCATCAAGCTTGTCGAAACTCTTTTTTGACATCAAAATTGGCTCATACATCACCCACAATGCATTGCTGCCGGGGGCAGTCAGACAGGTAACCTGTTCATAGATGCGATAAGAAACCAGTGAGGAAGATGATGTGACAGCACCATCAAGCACACCTGTTTGCAGTCCTGTATAGATCTCTGATGAAGGCATGGAGGTGATCGAAGCACCGGCAGCAGCCAGCATTTGTTCAAATGCTTTGCCTGCCGCGCGTATTTTCATCCCTGGCACGTCCTTCGGTTCAAGAATACACTCTTTTTTGCTGACAATACCGCCTGCCAGCCAGGTGTCCGCCAGCACCATGACGCCATTATCAGCCATAATCTCCTTAATCTTTTTCATGAAATCTGATTTATTCAGACGTAGCGCATGATCATGATTTTTAACCAGGCCTGGCATCAGGGTGAGGTTGAATTCAGGGTGTTTGCCACCGGCATAGGCCAGTGGGAATGCAGTAATATCAAGCTTGCCTTTGGTCAGCGGCCCCCATTGCTCCTTCGGCTTATACAGACTCTTGCCGGGGTATACAGTGATATTGATACCGGTACCGGTTTCCGTCATATGGCGCGCAATCATCTGTACCATTTCATCGCGGATATCGCCCTTGCCGCCAGGCCACTGGTGTGAAGCCTTCATTTCAACATCGGCTGCACCGGCAGCACCGGATAGCAGGATACTGCCAGCTAACAGCCCTCTCGCGGCTAGACTAATCAGTGGTTTCATAGTGTTCTCCTCTTTATTTGGTTTAGTGTAGTTATAGGTATTGCTATTTATCATGCGACCAGTGAGTCATCAGATTTCTTCCTCTGCGACATGGCCTCGACAAATTCGGGCGCCTCTTCAGCAAGTGATTTTTCCTGCTGGCAGAGATGGTGGTTCATCCGCTCCTGTGCTGCTCTCGCATCGCCACTGCGAAATGCATCCATAATCATTCTATGCTCTTCCAGCGATTGCTGTAATCGACCCGGGACTTCCAGCTGACGATGACGAGCGAGCAGCAGGACATTCCTCAGCTCAACAGTGATACGTGACAGCCAGCGATTATGTGCATAGTTCTGTACCGTAGTATGAAACTTGTGATTCACCTCGAAATACTCATCGACTTTACCTTCACCGGCGAGTATTTCCAGCTCAGCATGCATAGCTTCAAGGATTTCCAGCTCCTGCTGTGATAGATGCTTTACTGCAAAATAGGCACAAAGCCCTTCCAGGGTGGCCATAACAGGGAATAATTCATGTAATCCTGAGTCGTCCAGAATGCTGACACGGCTGCCGCGCCTGGGCACAATCTCAATCAGGCCTTCTGCATGCAAAACTTTTAATGCTTCACGCAACGGTGTCCGGCTGATACCAATCCGTCCGCAGAGGTCTTTTTCATCGATCCAGTCTCCAGGCATTAACTTACGCTGGTAGATCAACTCACGCAGCTGGGTAGCAACATCCATATAAAGCGGTTTTTGGTCGATCTGCATCATGCTGTTATGCTTATGTTTATATAATTATGTATTATGAATTATAGAGAGAAACTACTCCAACCTGAGAAATCTGGCAAGCGCTAAATCTTATCCAGCATAATATATGGGGATCCCACGTTGACACCTGAATTATTTACTTCAATCCAGTTGAGAGACCTCTGCCTGGACAACCGGGTCGTCGTCTCGCCGATGTGTCAGTACTCGTCTAAGAACGGCTGTGCACAAGACTGGCACCTGATGCACCTGGGCCAGTTTGCTGTTTCTGGCCCGGGCATGATCATCATAGAAATGACAAATGTTGCGCCTGCTGGCCGCATCAGCCCCTTCTGCATGGGCTTATATGATGACAAAACCGAATCTGCGCTGAAACGTGTGATTGATTATGTCAAATCACTGGCAGACACCCCGATCGCCGTCCAGCTGGCGCATGCCGGACGCAAAGGATCATCCAGAGCACCCTGGGACGGCGGCACTCAACTAACAGCAGCTGAAGGCGGCTGGCAGACTGTGGCCCCCAGCGCCATCAGTCATAGCAGCAGCGCTCACACCCCCCACCCGCTGAGCAAGGATGAGATAGAAGACCTGGTTGCGGCATTCGCTTCGTCTGCAGAACGTGCTGAACGCATTGGCTTTGATGCAATTGAGTTGCATAGTGCACACGGCTATCTTCTGCACCAGTTCCTGTCGCCATTGAGTAACCATCGCGAAGACGAATATGGAGGCAGTCTCGAAAACCGCATGCGCTTTCCGCTCGAGGTATTTGATGCAGTACGCGCCTGCTGGCCAGATCATCGCCCTCTCGGCATGCGAGTTTCGGCGACCGACTGGATCAAGGATGGCTGGGATCTTGAACAAACTGAAACACTGGCAAAAGAACTCGAAAAACGCGACTGTGACTGGCTTGATGTCTCCAGCGGTGGCTTATCAGATGAGCAGCGAGTTCAAACAGGCCCCGGTTACCAGGTGCCGTTTGCCGAACATATTATACAGCGTACTGACCTGACGATTATGACTGTCGGCATGATTACTGAGCCGCAGCAGGCGGAAGATATCGTTGCCTCCGGCCAGGCTGACCTGGTTGCCCTGGCGCGAGGCTTTCTCTACGATCCACGCTGGGTATGGCATGCTGCCAATGAACTAGGCTATGATTTCAAATACCCGAATCCCTACTTGCGCTGCGCGCCTGGCAATAGGCGATGAAATTAGCAGTAATGAGGTTACAATTCTCAGATGTCTCTGAGGAGTTCAAATTACACATTTCTAACATCCTTTAGCGAATCTCGAATCTGCCGTGTTACAAAGTATAGTCAATCCAGAGATCTCGACACCTTGACTCAGCAGGCAGATGACAGGCCGAGTTAACACCCCAGCTAAATATCATGTATTATTTGGCGCTTGTGATGACATAATCAATCGATTACAAAGGTAAAATCATGCGCTACACAACAGACCAAATGGCTGAAATCGATATCCTGGTCCACTACAATCTTGAGACTACCCAGCAAGGCATCAAGGTACACTCTAATGCAAATGCCGCTTACATTGATGCTGTAGAGCGTTTATTTGATAAAGGACTGGTAACGCAAAAAGATGGTGGCTATCTGACCGACCTGGGCAGGAGAGCGGCCGAACACGCACAGGCACTATTGCTTATTCTCGCACCTCATAATCAGAGCGTCGCGAGTTAGCCCTGAGACCCATCCTGCAGCAATGAGCTGAAGCGATAAACCACTAGATTTACAGGATCT
>JARFQI010000197.1 GCA_029287855.1 Arenicellales bacterium
CCTGCGCGACCCGACGGTCAGTCATACTGCATTTAGAGAAGTCGCCACCTACCCGTGGGATGTACTAAAAAACACAGTTACCCTGCCGAAACACCTGGTCGACAAGGTGAGAGATAATACTGGTGACACCCGCGACGAGAACCTTAAAAATAAGGAATGAATAGATAGTGATAATTCCATCTTCAATTGCAGGCAACATAGTCGCGGTTGATACGCTACCACAATAGCTCTACAAGTAATGCATATCTCCTTAATAGAGGGAATGTTAGTTCGGCAGTGATACAATTTTAACCCTATGACTATTCCCTTTCTTATTGGCCTGCTTAGCGCCGTCCACTGCTTTGGTATGTGCGGCGGTATCGTTGGCGCCCTGACCATGAGCCTGGCTCCGGAAATCCGCACCAGCAACAGCCGTTTATTCTATTACAGCCTTGCATATAATCTCGGGCGTATGGCCAGCTACGTGGTAGCAGGACTATTAGCTGGCTGGCTGGGTAAAACACTGATCACACTACTGGCACCACAACATGGACTGCCGCTGCTACGAGTTGTTGCTGCACTGATTGTTATATTCCTGGGACTGTATCTTGGTGGCTGGTTTCCACACCTCGCTATCATCGAGCGACTGGGGACACCGGTATGGAATAAACTGCAACCGCTGGGTCAGCGTTTACTGCCTGTTAAGAACCCATTTCAGGCTTTCCTGTTCGGCGTTGTTTGGGGCTGGTTACCATGCGGCCTTGTCTATTACGCGCTGTTGCTGGCGCTGTCTGAAGGCAGTGCCTACAATGCAGCACTATTCATGCTGATGTTCGGACTCGGGACTTTGATACCCATGCTGCTGGCATCAATGCTGGCAGGCAGGCTGAATCACCTACGAAATTCAGTTATACTACAACAGATCAGTGGCGGTCTGCTCATTGTTATGGGAGTAGTATCGCTGATCCTCTTGTATAACCCGGAACTTTTACATTCCATGCACTATATGCCTTAGCTGTGGATAAATGTATGCAGATTGAGATGAACGTGAGTAAAACTGACTTAATTATTGGTAATTCCCCCGAGCTGATGGAAGTGCTGCGCGCGGCCGACCTGGTTGCCGTGACAGACGTTGCCATCATGATCAGCGGCGAGACCGGTACCGGAAAGGATTTGCTGGCTAAACACATTCACAGAAACAGCCGCCGTCACGATAAGCCTTTTATCACCGTCAATTGTGCTGCTCTGCCAGAAAGCCTCGCCGAATCACTGTTATTTGGTCATCTTCAGGGTGCCTTTACCGGCGCTAGCAGCCCTCGCAAAGGATTTATTGCCGAAGCAGATGGCGGAACATTGCTGCTAGATGAAATTGGCGAAATGCCAGCCGCGATACAGGCCAAGCTGCTGCGTTTTCTCGAAAGCGGTGAGTACCAGCCGCTGGGTATGGTTGATGCCCAGCATGCCGATGTTCGTATCATTGCTGCGACCAATTCGAACTTGATTGATGATGTTGAAGCAGGTTCTTTCCGTCGCGACCTGTATTTTCGCCTCAATGTCGTTCCACTTGAAGTGCCTGCTCTGAAAAACCGTACTGGTGACCTGGCACAACTGCTGCAGGCCCTCAACCTCAAAATGTCGCAGGAACACAACCTGGATGTGCCGCGCTACAGTTCAGCCGCTATTGCTGCGATGGAAAAATATGACTGGCCCGGCAACATTCGAGAATTGAGAAATTTCGTTGAGAGAATGCTCATTCTGTTTAATGGAAGGGAAATCGATGTGATGAATCTGCCGCATGAGATTCACTCTCGTACAAAGCGTGCGGATGGCAGCCTGTTCAACCTGCCCAGCGGTGGCGTCGACCTGGAATCACTGGAAATCACACTAATGAACCAGGCACTGCAGGCATCCAATGGCAACAAGAGCCGCGCTGCGCGCTTACTCGGTTTGACCCGTGATACTTTTCTCTATCGTTTGAAAAAATACGCTATCTGATTTTTTATAGTTCGTAGCTTTAACTTTATAACATAAGTAGTTGTTTTATTTGTCTTATTGTTGATCCCTTGATACCCTCGGCCAGGGCCTGTGACAAGCAAGCCGTTTGACCTTACTCTGATCGTCTATGAATACACTGGAAGCGCAGTTCAGCAACCAGGCCCGGCTGGTTGTCAGCAAACACAAGTTCTGCTTCGTGCATAGCCGCCACGGCTGCAACGAGACTGAGTCCCAGCCCGCTGCCTGGCATAGTCCGGCTCTTGTCCATGCGATAAAAACGTTGCAGGACCTTGTCTTGTTCCACGGCAGGTATGCCCGGTCCATGATCTGAAATTGCCAGCACTGCACATCCATTGTGGTCAGCCAGGTGAAGTGTAATACAACCGGCTTCGGGAGAGTACTTGATGGCATTATCGAGCAGGTTGATGATCGCCTGAAACAATAGATCACGATCGCCATCTACTATGGGGGATGCTTCAAGCTGGATATCGAAGCCAATTTGCTTTTCTTCAGCCACAACATCGT
Source organism: Arenicellales bacterium (assembly GCA_029287855.1). GTDB lineage: Bacteria > Pseudomonadota > Gammaproteobacteria > BMS3Bbin11 > BMS3Bbin11 > BMS3Bbin11. The sequence continues at coordinate 2,500 of JARFQI010000197.1, forward strand.
AGAGTTCTCCTGCATCCCGTATAAGTGCAGCAAGGTCTACCTTCTCGGCGTTTTCTCTTAAGCCGCCGGCTTCAATGCGTGCAATGCGAAGCAGAGCGCCAAAGGTTGCCAGCAACTGGTCAGCGTCGCTGATGCTTTGCTCGATATTCTCAATATCAGGGCTGCCTTCATCCAGGCCAGCATGGAATTGTTCCAGCCGGGTACGCAGACGTGTCAGCGGGGTGCGCAGATCATGGGCAACGTTATCCGTCACCTGGCGTATACCTGTCATTAAGCGATCAATCTCGTCCAGCATCGCATTCAGGTTGACAGCGAGCTGGTCAAATTCATCATTTGAACCTTTCGTTTCGACACGTCGCTGCAGATCACCGGCCATAATCTCACGGCTCGCCTGGTTGATGCGGTCAATACTTTTAAGCATGCTACGAGTCATGATAATGCCACCTGCCAGGGCAAATGCCAGGGTCAGGACTATGCCCCATACAAGAGCCCTGATGATCAATTGCTGGGTTGCCCTCAGTTCACGTATATCACGTCCGACGAGCAGGTACAGACCATCCTGTAAAACGAAGGGCCGTGCGCGGGCCTGAAAAATCCGGTTGTCCGCACGCGCGTCTGCAAATTCGAAGTTCATCCAGCCATCCTCAGTCTGCTTGGCATCCGGCCATGCGCTGATATTTCCTGCCAGTGGTGAGTAGTCCGCTGAGGCAAACAGGTAAACCGAGGAACTGTCCGGATCACGCTCTATCCTGTCCGTGATAATACTGACCAGGTTGTTGAGCCCTCCCTTACTGTATTGCTCCGCAAGCCCGGTGATCTCAGCCTCGATGGTGGCATCTGTCTGCTTAGACATGTAGCCAACTGTAGACCAGTAGATAAATCCCAGCAGTATCAGGACCGATCCGGCAAACAGAATCATGTAGATGAAGGACAGCCGAAACGACGAACTTCTTAGAAGCTCAGCGGTTTTCATTGATCATGTACCCGGCACCTCGAACTGTCTGCAGCAATGGTGAGGCATGACCCTTATCGACCTTGCTGCGCAGGTGGCTGATGTGTACATCAATTACATTTGTCTGCGGGTCGAAGTGGTAATCCCAGACATGTTCCAGCAGCATGGTGCGCGTTACGACCTGGCCGGCATGGCGCATCAGGTATTCCAGCAGTCGATATTCACGTGGTTGAAGTTCGATGACCTTGCCTGCCCTGCTTGCTGTCCGTGAAAGCAGGTTCAGTTCAAGATCACCAACCCTCAGTTCAGTTTCCATATTCAAACTGTTATCAGAACGTCGCTGCAAAGCTTCCAGTCGTGCATGCAGTTCGCTGAATGCAAAGGGTTTGATCAGATAGTCATCAGCACCCGCTTTGAGACCTTCGACTCGGTCATACACCTCACCCAACGTACTGAGAATTAGAATAGGTGTTTTATTTTCGGTCGCTCGCACGCTTTTTACGATAGTCAGCCCATCCACTCCTGGCAGCATTCGATCTATGATCATTGCATCGTAGTCTTCAGTGCACGCAAGTACGAGTCCGCTTTTACCATCAGCAGCTAGGTCAACGTTATAACCGGCTTCGCCCAGACCCTGCTCCAGGTAGGATGCTACGACCGGGTCGTCTTCAATCAGCAGTAAACGCATATGTAAGAAATATCATGTTACTCGATTCAGCAGCAAGTTTACTACAGACGCATTCCACTGATCCCGGACTAAAACATTAAAAAATCTTAATGTTCTGACAATCAAACTGTAAGAACAGGGGCCTTATATTAGACACAGACAACAGCATAGTGCGATCAGCAACAGACATTCTGTCGTACTTCATTAATAACAGGAGCAACAATGATGGACACAATTAAGACAATCCGATTTAGAAGGACAGCTATTGCAGCTGCGTTGGCTGCCACACTTGCTGGTGGGAATGTGCTGGGTATGTCTGCTGCACATGCAATATCACAGCCCGCACAAATCTCAGCAGAATCATGGCAACAAGGACCTGGCAGTTTCTCTGAGCTAGTCAAACGAGTTAAACCTGCTGTGGTAAGTATCACAACCACTGGTAATAGAACGACAGCAATCGATTCTCAACAACATCAATTCAGCATGCCGAATATGCCTGATGCATCGCCATTCAATAATGACCTTTTCAAGCATTTCTTCGATAAGGCGCCAAAAACACCGAAAGACAATGAACAACATGAATACAAGGGCGCGGGTTCAGGATTCATAATCAGTGATGACGGTTATATCGTGACCAACCATCATGTAATTGACAAAACGAATGAAATCGAAGTTGTCATGGACAATGGAGACCGTTTCATAGCCGTGATCAAGGGCATAGACCCGAAGACAGATCTGGCACTGTTGAAAATCGAGTCAGACGGTCCACTGCCGTTCGTTGAAATGGGTGACTCCGATAAAGCTGAAGTTGGTGACTGGGTGCTTGCAGTAGGCAATCAGTTCGGACTTGGCGGAACGGCGACCGCTGGCATAATTTCTGCACGTGGTCGCGATATTCAATCTGGCCCCTTCGACGATTTCCTGCAGATCGATGCACCGATCAACCGGGGCAACTCTGGCGGCCCGCTGTTTGATGCACAAGGGCGTGTCATCGGCATCAATACAGCCATTTATTCGCCGAGTGGCGGCAATGTTGGTATCGGTTTCGCAATACCTTCAAAAATGGCATCAGATATTGTCGCCCAGCTGAAGACAAACGGTGAAGTAGCCCGTGGCTGGCTGGGGGTGCACATTCAGCCAATCACAGATGAGATCGCTGAAAGCCTGGGTCTTAAGGAAGCAAAGGGTGCCCTGGTGGCCAGTGTTGTCAAAGACAGTCCTGCCAGCAAAGCCGGTATCAAACCCGGTGATGTCATTACAGGCATGGATGGCAAGGCGCTTGAGGATTTTAAAGATCTGCCGAGACTGGTTGCCACCACAAAAGCTGGCAACCATTCAGTGTTCGAAATACATCGCCAGTCCAAAGCCAGTAAAATCGAAATTGTTATTGGCCGTATGCCAGGCGAGAAAGTCAAACAAGCTATGACTGAAGACCACGGAGCACCTGACTCAGCTGCACTTGGCATCCAGTTGGCCAAGCTGACGCCAGAAGCCCGCAAACGTTACAGTGTCACAGACAGTAGCAGCGGCGTACTTGTGGCAGGCGTTGAATCTGGCAGTCCGGCATCGAAAGCAGGTATACGTGCAGGCCATGTCATTAACATGGTGGGTCAGGATGAAGTAAAAACGCCCGATGATGTCATTGAACGTGTAAAATCCGCTGCTAAGCAGAATCTTCCAGTTGTGCTGCTACGGATAGATGACAAGGGCGATAAACGGTTCGTTGCTGTTAAGCTAGCTGCTGCCTGATGTGCATGCCCCTGGTGTCATCGACATATTAATCCATGTGTCGGTGACAAATCCCTGGCCACAAACTACAAAGGCCTGCATTTCAGCAGGCCTATGTTAATTGTAATGACGACTTTCGCAACATACTAAATTAACTGCATGGCACTTCCGAGTTTCAGATGACCGAAGCCAGCAGAGAGCTAAAAATCTTTAATTATTTTTACACAAGAACAGCTCATCAATAGCTTTCATT
>JARFQI010000045.1 GCA_029287855.1 Arenicellales bacterium
GTGTAACCCTTGCTCTTCAATATGTTGATACATTTCTGATGGATAGCTTTGCCATGAGTTCCTATGATGAACGTCTTTACATCTGCTCTTTCAAGAACACCTTCGCCACTCGAGAGAATATCAAGCTCCAGACCCTGCACATCCATTGACATTACATCAACTTGCTGCCCCACTTGTTTATAAAGCGTTTCAAGTGTTACTGAATCAGTTTCAGATTTTCTGCCAGAGCCAGCGGCAAATCGCTTTACTCCAAGACTGCCAAGTACTGTCTTGACATGACTTTTAATATTGGTAGCGAATCGATGAAATATACTCTCATTATCAAGTTTCACCAGCAACTGGCTTTCATAACCTTTTTCAAGAAAGCTGACCCGGCCATCTGTCGCACCCACAGCACAAGGATGAATGATAAAATCCTTTTCTGACAGCCGGTTCAATAATATGTTTTCGTTTAAGCAAGCCCGAAATGATTGCAGTGGTTCCACCGCATGAACGCACAGTTGTGGTGAAAGCTTTTTTGCCAGAATCGCATAGTAACCAATAGCGGCACCGATGTTTACGAAGCAGCCATTCTCTGGCAGTGATGAAATAATCTGTATGAATAGATCTTCTTCATCGGCTTCATGTACGTTGCGAATTTTATAGCGCAGTCGCTGCGCCGGCATAAGGTGGTCATCATAGACACGAATGCTATTATCAAACTGATGTATTTTTCTGGTCATGGATTTTTCTTGCGATCCTGCTTCATAATTTTTTCATCATTCCTATTTGCTGCAGATTCAACTACTTGATTCCGGGTAAGTGCTATATATTTATTATAAATTGCCAGAGCCTTTTGATAGAGCTCGCTATCTTCCTGTAACTCAACCGCATTCTTCAAGGAATCTTTGCCTTTATCAGGACGGTAAAGATGCGTCAGTTTGCCTTTATCGAGAGATCTATTGAGTTTATCAGTTTCTTCAACAACAGCTGCTATCGCCTGTTCATCGTGATCTGGAAATATATTAAAATCACTGCTAAACCTGTCATTCAATTGATCAATGATTTTGCCGTAATTTTGAATAACATCTTCGAACATAGCAACAATGAAGCCATGCTGTAACTCGTAAAGATCTTCATAAAACCTTATATAGTCCTCAAGGGCTTCATTTACTGGAACAAAGTCATGCCTGACAACCATAGAACGCACAGCCTCCAGCGGGTGACGAATTAACAGAATCACTGGTATTTTGTATTTTACAGAACGAATAACCTGTGCCTGCACATGCAGATGATGGCCTATTTCATTCCATTGCAAATCATTAACATACTTGAAGGCATAAACAGCATATGTATTTGCTGATCGCGGATAACCTTCTATGGTGATCTTAGTTTTTTTTGTCACCATCAACTTTCTATTATGCGGACTTAACTGATAGAGACTAAAAAACATCCATGGATACCTCGCGGTAAACTGCCTGACACGAAAACGCAGGTTCCTGGCCCATCTGATAAAGCCTTTGGTGATCACCGAGTGGCCTCGCCTGTATCTTCACTTTCAGTTTTAATCTGTGAACTGTGCATTCGCCTTTGAATTTCGTTTAGCAGGTCTCTAAACCCGGATAATCCGGCATAGATATTAATGTCCAGCTTATGCCTTATCATCACAAGCATCAGGATATTGATTAGTACGATTCCTGATGATGACGCGATAGCCATACCAAGGCCACCATACAGTGAAGTTAGCCAAACCCCTGCCAGTAATGTTACCCCGCCCACAGCGACATTGATTAACATGCCGCTTTTCTGATTGTCAGTCATGCTTAACACAAAACCGCCCGAGCCGGCCCAGACATGAAATAGCCAGCCGGCCGCCAGCACCATCATGGTATTCCAGTTACCGGAAAAATATTCTCCGAAAAGAAACTGTGGAAGCCAGTCACCGAGGATAATTAGCAGCAGAAATATCACTAGCGCAGCAAGCGATGTTAACCCCGCTGAACCTCGTAACATGCGTTCCATTTTCTTGATGTCATCCCTCGCATATAGCTCTGATATTATAGGCGGCAGAACACTGTTTACGATAATTAAAGGAAAACTGACCAGTAATGCCAGCCTGGCAACAAGAGCAAAGGCAGCAACTTCTTCAGGAGGCCTGAGATATCCAAGTATCCAGATTTCTGCATGTGTGATTAGAATCATCGCCATACTTGAAATCCAGAATGGCCATGCAAGGACGAACAGGCCTTTAACATGCCTCGCACTTTCACTGCTAACCTCAATGCGGTCATGGCGTAACTTCCTCCGCAACTTGATTGATGCAAACAGAACAAGAACAGAACTGGAAATAATAAACAAAATTATCAGCTGCTTAAGGCCGATCGTAATCGAGCTGTACCACGCGATGGTGAGAGCCAATGTAACTAGAACAATGTTGCCAAGTCCGGTCAGCGCACCGCCATAAAGTATTGCGGCTCCAATATGGTGGTAACCCCGGCAGGTCTCAGCCAACAAACTCAATACAACAGTAGCTACCAGCCAGGATGCCACCAGCGGCATCAATTCGCCCAGCAAAGTGCCATGTGACAGTTGCTCTGCCAACCAGAGACCAGCTGGACTGATAAGAAAGACAACTGTGATAGCGATGGTAATCATGACCGCAATAAACACTTGCCTGATATGCAAATGCGCTTTTACTTCTTCACCTGTGGTTACTGCATCAGGAATTACGCGCAGCAGGGTCTTGCCGAAACCAAAGTCAGCGATAACAGCAGCGACTGTAACGATACTCAACGCCAGAAAGAACAGGCCTGTTTCTTGCGGTGATAAGAGTCGTGCTATCAACGCATTAACCAGCACCACCCCGATGGCGATAGCACTGCGTCCCAGCACAGCAATGATACCTCCATGCAACAGGCGCTGACTGATGGGTTTCATATTGGTTTTTGGCACATTTATTTGATTACATGGACAATAACATAAAGTGCAACATCGTCGATGGATAAAGCGTTGCTTATAAGGACAGGATATGCGATCGCACAACCTCAATCACCCTGTCGCCATAGTGATCCAGTTTATGCTGCCCTATACCCGGAACCTCAAGCAGGGAGTCTATGTTGCCCGGTCGCAGCTGCGAAATGGCAGCCAGTGTCGAATCATGAAAAATCACATATGGCGGCACACCCTGGGTCTCTGCTAGCTGTTTACGCAAGGAACGCAAGTCATTATACAGGGGCCGATCCTCATCAAGTACTTCTGCCTGTGATCGCCTGTCTCTTCTGCTTTTACTGGTTTTACTACTATTGTCCGAGACACGCTGGCGACGTAGTTTCAATATTTTTTCACTGCGCAGCAACGGCCGACATTTTTCAGTCAGCAACAGAGCACCAAATCCCTCATGATCAACTTCCAGGTAACCCAATGCGATCAATTGCCGAAACAAGTTGCGCCATTGTGAAACACTAAAATCTGCACCTATAGCGAAGGTAGACTGCTGGTCATGACCGTTGCGCTGAATGCGATCATCATCTTTGCCACGCAGGACATCAATCAGGTAATTAACACCAAATTTCTGACCACAGCGATAGACACAGGACAAAGCCTTGCGTGCTGCTTCGCTGGCATCCCATAGTTCAGGTGGGCTGAGGCAGTTATCACAATTGCCACAGGGTTCATCGAGGATCTCACCAAAATAGGCAAGCAGCGTCTGCCGCCGGCATTGACCTGATTCACATAGTCCCAGCATTGCTTCAAGTTTGTGTATAGAGACACGTTTATAATTCTCAGCGGCCTCACTGGAACTGACCATTTGCCGTAACGATATGACATCCTGTAAACCATAGTTCATCCAGGTGTTTGCCGGCAGGCCATCCCTTCCAGCACGGCCAGTCTCCTGGTAATAGGCTTCAATGCTTTTGGGCAGGCTCAGGTGCGCAACAAATCGCACATCAGGTTTATCAATTCCCATACCAAAAGCGATCGTTGCAACTATAATCACCTCTTCGTCTCGCAGAAAACGGGCCTGGTGGTGCTGGCGCAGGCTATCACTGAGCCCAGCATGGTAAGGCAGTGCAATACGTCCCCTGGCAGTCAGCCATTCAGCCGTTTTTTCTACTTTCTTGCGTGACAGGCAATACACGATTCCGGCATCGCGCGGGTGCTCCTGCTGCAGAAATTGCCATAATTGATCCAGTCCATTTTGTCCATCAATGATGTGGTAACGGATATTTTCTCGATCAAAACTGCTAATAAAAGTTTTCGCGTTATGGAGATCAAGCTGGCTTTTTATCTCATTGCGTGTTGCTTCATCAGCGGTGGCCGTAAGTGCGATACGCGGCACGTCAGCAAAGCGCTGATGCAGAATAGTCAAACGTTGATATTCCGGGCGAAAATCATGCCCCCATTGCGACACACAATGGGCTTCATCAATAGCGAATAATGCAATCTTGCAGCGATCCAGTAGATTCAATGTATAGTCATTGAGTAAACGTTCAGGCGCAATATAGAGGAGATCTAGTTCATCGTTGAGCAAGGCTCTTTCGATTTCTCTCTGCTGCTCACGGTCAAGAGTGGAATTGATAAAAGCACAGGAGATGCCCAGCTGTTTCAGCGCACTAACCTGGTCCTGCATCAGAGCGATCAGCGGTGAAATGATGATGCCGGTGCCAGGTCGGCAGATAGCAGGAATCTGGTAACAAAGGGACTTACCGCCGCCAGTAGGCATTAATGCCAGGGCATCATTACCCTGCATCAAGGTGTGAATAATATCCGCCTGATTTTGACGGAATTCTGCATATCCAAAGGTTTTTCTCAAGAGTTCGAGGGCGCGTTCCATGGCGGTGGAGGATGCCGTTATCTTGCTGTGACTGCAAGTTATCTTTTTTTGTTGTGCTGGCGCACGGCTGATTGGATTTCTTTTTCCGTTTTATGCTAGCGCATGGCAGTGTGTTTCGCCCTTTTTGGGCGAGTCACTTTTCTTTACTTGTCTAAAGAAAAGTAACCAAAAGAAACGACACCCGACACACTCGCCCTGCGGGTGCCCGGCGATGCTCGAATGAACCGGCGGGATGTGAAACTCGCTATCGCTCAGACAGTCACATCCCGAGCCCTCCGGCTCATCCTGTGCTTCTCGGCGAGCTTGAACGGGAGGTTGAAGGTCAACCCCAACACAAAACCAACTCATAGTATTTACCGTCATTCCGGCATGCCTCTAGCCGGAACCCATTCTTTTAAAGACTCTGGATTCCGGCTTTCGCCGGTATGACGATTGTGTAGTCGGGATGCTTGTACTTTTTTAACAGGTGCTACCTGTGTGTTTTGACTTATATTTTGATCTTGCAACCCCTTTTGTGTTGTCGAGCACTGGAAGCTTAGAGCGGATAAGAGCGAGGACTGTCTGAGCGATAGCGAGTTCCGCAGCGCCCGCTCTAGGCTGAAGCGCACAGAGCAGCCGCAGGCCAACACGGCAGGGTGGCCTTTCTTTTGGACCCTTTTCTTTGGCCACGCAAAGAAAAGAGTCTCGCCCATAAAGGGCGAAAAACACGACAGTGCGTTAGCACAAGAAAACTAAAGAAAACAAACCAGCCGTGCGCCAGCACTAAATCAATAAAAACCTATTGACGAAACACAATCAGATGCTCCGCATCAACCCCTACTTTCACTTTCTGCCCGATATTGATATCAAGATGACTCGGTACCAGTGACAGCAATTCATCAC
>JARFQI010000081.1 GCA_029287855.1 Arenicellales bacterium
CTCGATACCCTCGTCGAAGTACTAGCTATTGAAGGTGTAGAAATTACAAGAGACTCTCTGTACAAATACTTTCCGAGTGACACAAAAAGCTAGCCCCATCACACTGGAGCATCTCGATAGCCTGATAGTGCCCAACCTCCGTTAATCTAAGATAGATCAATATAAATAGTGTTATTGATGTTTTTAATCCGGCATGCTTTAGCAAACATAAGTGAGAAAAAACTGACTGACCAGCCTATTGGAGTAATACCTTTTTAAATTCAACTGTAATTGACTGCTTTCGGCAATAGGTGCCCCTGCAATTTAGTTTTCCTGTGCCGCCTGATTCACTCCAATCGAGCAGTAGCAGTCTTTTTCTATTAACATACTTATTTCTATTAACATACTTATCTACCAGTGCTTGTGTACGCAGGCTCCGCTCATTCAGATTAAAAGTCGCACAGGAACTGCACTTCACCGTTTAGAATACCCAGAAGAAGCTCACAGCCTTTATCAGTTTGTTTAAAGTGACGGTATGCATTGGCAACGAACCATTGGGGGGACGAGTAGAAACTGAATTCATTAAACATTTCTAGCTCGACAGGCGTTGAACGTGGAAAGGCGTTCAGCAGTATCTGGCGGCTGCTATCACTCATAGAAGACACTTGTATTACGGCAGCGATATATTCGTGGGCTATGCTTGCGCAGTCACTATCACGAATAAGCGGACAGGTTATTGCATGAGCCACTTCATGAGCGATCAGGCTTTCATACAAATCACGACTTGGAAGTTTATAATAGGCACTGCCTGGTTGAATCAGCTTCTTAAATTCATCAAAACCCGTAATTTCGATTTGATTGCTTGGTGAATGGAAGAAAGCAAATACAGGGAATCCAGACGGATGAACCAGTTTCTCCTGAATGGAAATGTTAATAACCTTCGATGACTCAATTCCACATTGCCTTAAAAGCTCGGTGGAATCTTGAGCGGCCTGACAGACTCTCTGAACCTCATTCTGGTCTGCGATCGGGGCATGAATTGAGATTCCTTCACAGTCCTCGGCAGATGCATTCCCAGCTATCAGTAAAAAGAGCAATATACTACAAGCCACAAGCCATGTTTGTGAACGAAATCCAATGCTTGAGATAACAGCTCTACCTCGCTCATATTTCAAATTTGGCAACAGCCTTTTCATTGTGTTTATTACTGCCAGATTGGGTCATCTTGATTATACTCCATAAAATATGTGCCCGCCGTGGATCGACAGCAACCATATTGTCGGCGCATTAGAGTAACATGGTAAAAAATAACCGCCCGAAAGTGACCTTTTAAAATACCTGCTGATGGCGGAGGTTGTCATTCAAGCAATACCTGCAAGCCTGGTCGCTCTCAACAACCTATCGTTTTAACCTATAGTTGATTCGATACCGGTAATATACGGAACAACCGGCTCCGGATTTGCTGCCAGTTGCTATCTGCTGGCTCTTCATTGGTAGTACCTGCCGAAGAGGTCCAACGCAGGCCCTCCTCTGTGCTCGATACCTTCCAGCTGTTATCTGGATGAATTAATCTGTAAAAAGAAGTCCTCAGGGCATCTGCCAGATCTGGAGATCTCAGCACTACGCCGAGTTCTGTGTTCAAATATAAAGATCGAGGATCAAGGTTCATTGAACCAATGAACACAATTTCATCATCGAAAACAATGTACTTGGAGTGCAGGGAGATCTCTTCCGCAATATCATTCTCTGCGAACTTGGGATCACCTCGCATCTCATAGAGCTCGACTCCTGCTGCGATGATGGATTCGCGATAGCGAGCGTAAGCAGAGTGTGCAACTACCATGTCATTCGATGCCAGTGAATTGGTTACCACGGTTATCTTTACACCACGACTTTTTAGGACCTTTGCTATTTCGAACAGATTCGGTGTTGGAACAAGATACGGTGATACGATCAATACCTCATGCTGCACATTCATTGCGACCTCGGTTAGTTCAGCGGCAATTTCATCAGGCCGGTCGAACCAGCGCACACTCGGGTCATCTATGACAGTGGCTGCTTCGTATATTTCGTAACTTTCACAAAGCATGTCGAAGGTATAATCAAATGAAAAATAGTTGATCATGGAAACCAGTTCAGGGTAGTCCGTAAGTCTCAGGTCAATACGTTTGCGCAGCTTAGTCAGGTCATCTTTTCTCATCGCTATATGCGCAATCTCATCTACAGGGTATGCCCAGCGGCTATTCCAGTATGAATCAAAACCATCTGACAATTTCCTCACAATATCTCCAGTAAGAAGAATATCGGTATCAATGAAGTTTCGCTGCTGACTGAATCCAAAGTAGTCATCACCAATGTTGCGGCCACCCAGAATCGCCAACTGGTTATCCGCTACAAGTAGCTTATTATGCATGCGATGATTTAGCCGATTGCCGTCGATGGCAAACTCTGTGACACGAAAAAACTCCAGCAGGAAGGGCATCCGCATGCTGAAAGGGTTGAAGATGCGAATATCAATATTCTGGTGAGCATCCAGTACGCTCAGATGGCTAACGAGCCCTTGCATCTGTAAATCGTCGACAAGCGCACGCACACGCACACCGCGGTCTGCGGCTTGAAGGAGTTTTTCAATAACTAGAATGCCAGTAGGATCGTTTTGCCAGATAAAATACTGGACATCAATACTGGTGTCTGCTGCATTGATCAGATCGATCCGTGACCTTAACGCAAACTCCGGATCTTCAATCAGTAGTGCACTTTCAGGATGATACTCGCCTGACTTCATATAACTGGTAATTCGTGAACCAGGGCTTGGTGGCAAAGAATGAGTATAAATTTCGTGTTCAGAACTTGGAGTGTAAGCACAACTGACCTGGAGAATGAGCCATGCAATTACCAGGAAACACTGGCTAATGCGTGCTGCACTCATGCGAATCCTTGACCTGGTCAGGAGCCTGCTTGTTCAGGTAGTTCTGGTATTTCTACCTCGGGAATATTAACTTCTACACCGCATCCATCATCGCAAATATCATTAATATCACTGACCGAATTCGAAACTGCATAGACCAGGGGACCTAATACCAGCACAACACCGACCAGGCTTCCAACAAAATGTCCTACTGATGGCTCCGCAGCGCTATCATCGGACCCATTTTCGTTAGAATTTGCAGACTCTTCCGATGCAAACAGGACAGACAGTGGCTTCAGCAGTGTTAACTTGTTGTGATCAGTAGAGATTACCGGCGTTCGAAACATGGCCTGGTTGCCAGATCCGCTTAATGATCGCTCCATGCCGCCAGGCTGCATCGACATGTACAGGTTGCTGACAGGCTGCTTATTTCCAAACAACAGCTCATACTGAATCATATGAACGTAGTCATCGGCATATAGCGCCCCTGAATTCAACGTAACAATTGTAAGCAGGAAACTTATAATCAGCTTCCTTGATACATGCATGGAAAGCTTTAAATATTGAAAGAAAACAAAAAACATAGATACTCCTACAAATGATATTAGGCCTGCTCTATTCTTTTTGTTGTTCTGAATTATTATTGTTGTTCAATTACTATATGATAAAGCATTTAAACACGCAATATTTTTATGCCTATTTATCGCAATGAGTAATATCTCATCTAACGATCAGTTAGTTACATCAGAAATTTAATGACTTCGTCGCCAGAAGCAGAAATTCGTTATTATTGATAGCGGCGCTGTATTCACCTATGAACAGACACTAGTACATATCTTCCAGCGCTTGCAGCACTATACCTCTCCCTTGTTGCCAAACCGCCTGCTTCCATTCTTGTTTATCAGGATAAAAGACCCTTTTGAGTTCGTATTTTATCGCCTGTTTATCCATCTGTTCATCGCCACCATGATGGTGAACGTAATTTTCTGCCCTCAAAGCCCAAAGCGCTTCGGGCGGAGGAAAAGTGCCAAATTCTAGGGCCACGACCGTCACATCAGCATGTGGCAGCAGCCGAGTGAACCCACTTTTCAGGGAGCCCATGACTGGGGGAGAAACAGACTCACCTGCAGATGGAACCTTTACTCTATTTCCCCACCATTTCAATATGCGTTCATGGGCCGGGGTGCCAGGCCTCACTTCGGTTATTACTTCTGCTGCAGCGTATTCACCTAAACCTGTATGAACGTCGATAAGAACCACTTTCGACGCCGCAATTAAGTGCCGTTCAACAACTTTCTGCAAAGTATTGTTAGACCATGCTTCTTTGTTGCCACCAAAAAAGAGCCCTTCAGGGTGGTTATATTGCCCCTGGCTGATGGCTTTTTGCAGCCACAACTTACCCTTGGTTAATCTATACCAGGCAAACACAAGCTTAGCCTTGATGTCTTGCCAGCTTGACAGGGAATCTGGTTCGATCAGCCAGGCTAGTTCGTCATAACCCTCGTTTGCTGGATAGGGTTTGTCATGGTCGATAAAGTTGCGGTTAAGATCGATATTATCTTCGTTGAAGCGGCGCAGATGTGAGAAGCCGTAAGGATTGAGTGCGTGGTAGAAGAGGAGGCCGACATCGCTGGGCAGATTCTTTGCTATACCTTCAGCCAACAAGCCTACCTGAATCGCAGAACCAGCGAACCCCTCTACTCCGTGCGTACCAGATCCCAACACCAGGACACTGCGGGCACCAGGCAAATTGAATGTTGCAACATCGATATAGAGTTCTTCACTGTCGGCGCCCAGTAAGGGATGTCGATAGTACTCTAGATTGCCGCCTGCCGCTTTCGCTGCGGTGAGGAATTTCGTGCGTGCCTCATGGTAAGTGTCGGAAAAGAAATTACTCGCTAACACTTCCGCCGACACCTGAATTCCCGTTATTGGCGGCAGCATTATTAATACAATGACGATTACAAAGGTGTAAATTCTCTTGTTGGATAACCAGCTATAAAGGCTGCCGGATCGAATCTTTATCATCTTGATTACCGAATTCCTGCCTTACGCTTCACCCGCACCATCGCACTGGGTTTAGGTTTAAATGCCAGTACCTGCGATAACCCTGCACAACTTAGTATAACCACATCAGTTGCAGAACTCCTTGTTCCCAATATCGGGGCAGTAGCTAATGGCAAAATGTGGTATCCCTGTTGTTTTAAGGACCAGGCTTGGTCAAGCAGTTTTTTTTCAGGATACTGTGGCTCGATCGGATACCGATGAAAACGATGCCACCGTCCGGTGACCAGCCAGTGCAGCGACGGTTTCCATAGAGCTTTTATGGCAATCATGGTTTCAGGATATGCTTTTTTGTTCTATTCGTCACCTGTTAAGATTGAGTAGGTGAAAAAACATAACTGTTCTATTCCAGGTAAATCTAGAAGGGGTGAATACATAAGCATCGGCTATATTACCTGAGCATTTCGGATAAGCTAATTTGCAGCTGCAACATTGCCAGTGCACTCATATGTTCTACTAATTTTAGCGACACCTGCATCTACGAACCACTAAATGGTAGCAGCTATCTTTTCGTACCACCATTACTTCCATGCGAGGCAGCAGAGTCTTCTGTTGCGGAGATTGATAAAAAGAAAGTGTTCCCTGTTTATACACCCATCCCAGTGTATGGTCGATTATCTGTCTAAGAACTAGCGACCATGGAGTCACTGAAAAAATTGTTACAGATGGTGCA
>JARFQI010000032.1 GCA_029287855.1 Arenicellales bacterium
AGACTAATGCTGCTGCTACGTCATCCTGGGTACTCAAAGGGTTGCTGGCGCAAAGCACCAGGTCAGCACCTGCTGCTTTCAGGGTGCGGGCAAGATTAGCTGTTTCTGTCGTAATATGCAGACAACCACTGATACGTACTCCTGCCAGTGGTTTCGATTGAGCAAGATTTAATAACAGATCGCGCAAAACAGGCATTTCTTTCAGTGCCCATTCAATCCGCGCCACACCCTTATCGGCAAGGGATTTATCGCTGATATCTGACATATGAATCTCCATTATAGTGATGGAAGTCTGCCTTCTCGATGAACCATTGCTGTATCAGGCAGTGCTTGTCCGGGTGACACAGAAAAAGCAAGGCTCCCTGATTCATCATATACTTTATTCACCCCATACTTTCATCGAACGCAGCCTCATTGCATCCTGTAAGATTTGCGTTGGAACTTCTATCTCAAACTCGGCGCGCAGATTTTTTGCGATACCCCCCACTGTTGTGGGCGCAGGTGACATCTTTCTGATATGAGCTGTCATATCTTCCATCACTGCCCACGGATAAGTTATCCAGTGCCATTCCCTGACTTCTCGTGTGTAGTACGTCGGTTTGTATTTCGAAACAATTTTATGGTGCAGAACAGCGGTTCTTATTTCGATCGGATTTGCACAGGTATTGATATGATCAATAGCAACATCAAAGGTATCTCCGGAATCACTAACATCATCAACCAGCAATATTCTGCGACCGCTGACATCAGCGGCCAGGGGATGTTCTATTCTCGCACCAGGTTGTTTGTCTAATGACCTGTAGTGCTTTACCTTGAAACTGGTCATATCCATCACGCCGAGATAATCTGATAGAATACGTGCCGGTGTATAGCCGCCCCTGGCAATAGCAATAATAATATCAGGACGGTAATCATCTTCCTGAATCAAGTATGCCAGCTGACGCGTCATGTCATAGAAGATTTCCCAGGAAACCAGTTCCCATTTTATCGATTTGTCATTCATCTTCAGTCACCCTTGTTTTGCACACATATTTCTTTAAACACTCAATCTTACATACTAAAAAAATATGAATAATTCTTGCGTATTGGTCACCTACCTGCTTATTGCTTTCAAGGCTTTTATTAATACCTTCGGATTATGAATTGAATCATAAACCGGCAACACTTCTTTTCCACAATCAAACAAACCATATACCGCTGTTTGTGCACAACGAACAGAATACTCTACGGTAAAGACACAATCTTTCGGCACTTCGGCAAACTGTCCAAGGAAAGCAAAATTTGTCGATCCTTCTGGCAATACATCAGGGCGATCACCTCCAGCACATGGCATAAAGAGACTATCAATAAATGGCATAGCGACAGGAATGCAGTTGACATTACCTGAATCTACGACAGGCTTCATTAGATTCTGGATCTTCAGCTGCTGCCATAATTCGTCAAGTATTTCTGCACCGTTGCATTCAGACATTTTTTTCTTTACGTAATTGCCCACCCGGTCTGGATACAGGCCATAGCCCCAGAACACCTTGACATCTTTTGGCTGGCCAGGGAAATGGGGCTGGCGTGCGATAACAATAGACATTAGCCAGTTAGAATCTGTCATTGTTACCAGGCCACCGGTGCCATCGACGTTACCGGAAAAGTTTTCCATATAATCATGGAAAGTACTGTCTTTAATTGTCGCGGTGAATGAATACCATTTTTGCAGATCAACATTGTCACTGAATACGCCGGGCGATCCAAACGCCTCATCTTTTCTGGCTATTGTTTGCCACAGCATCCATGAACCTGAAGTAGACTTATCTTTTAATTGCGGTGGTTTTGTCCAGGAACCTGCATCAGTACTTTCGGTAATTGATCCATTGGTAATAAATACGTAATCAGTTTTTTCCAGGGGAATACTCAGGCGCTTATCGTTTTCATCAATAGCATGTATTGCAGTGGCTGTTTTTGTATCGCCTTCAAAGCTGAAATCGATATCAGTGACCTGTGTTTGCATCTCAAAATGTACACCATGCTGTTGCAGATATCGTTTAAGCGGAATGACAACTGAATGGTACTGGTTATATTTTGTGCGCATGATACCACCCAGCCTTGGCATACCGTCCAGCAGGTGGATAAAGCGCTTCATATAGCGCCTCATTGCGGCCACTCCGCTCCATTTCTGGAAAGCAAACATCGTTGTCCATAAATACCAGAAATTAGTCTGGAAGAATTCAGCAGAAAACCAGTCTTCAATCTTTATGTTATCTAAAGTTTTTTCAGAGGCATAAGTCAAACGTAAAAGCTCAGCCTGGTCTTTTAGAGAGAGGCCGAAAGAAGTCAGATCCATTTTCTCACCATGTTTGAGCAAGCGGGCCTGCGCATGCGAAACAAAGCGGCTACTGAATTCAAATGACTCATCTTTAACAGTTATATCGGGATCGTCATAGGAAGGTATATTTGATAACAGGTCCCAGTAGCAAACGAAGTGTTCTTCATGCATCCTTCCACCACGAATTAAATAGCCGTTATCCGGGTCGCCCGCGCCATCGAGTGCACCGCCGGGAATATCATCCTGCTCGAGAATATGAATATGATCACCAGCCATGCCAGCGTCATTGATCAGATAGGTTGCGCTTGCCAGTGACGCAATACCACTTCCAACAAGATAAACTTTTGTTTTGTCTGAATGAATCCTGTTACCTTCCTGCATCATATTCTCTCCTTTGAAATTAATGCCTCCTGCATCTACTGCATATTTTAACTCCAATTCATCCTTCTTGTTTAAGAATTGATAACAAAGACAATGATATTTCTAATCCCGAGCTGTCGCACTCCATCGTATTACATACTTTTCAATTAGATATGGCTGTATATTTGAAGAATGACTGTAGCCAGAGATTAGTTTGCTTATTCTCTACTATGACTGGCGCTTGCTGACTATCGCCAACCAGGTTTGCTGCGCTCGAGGCATATCAGCAGGACGGTAATAGTGATTTAATATTTTAAAATCAGAACCCTCGAGGTATGCTTTATATTCGTCAAATTCCATATAATGTCCATATCGCTGCCCCTGCCAGCCCTCACCATTGCCCCTTGGATTCGATGAAAACAAGATGCCGTCAGATCGTAAAGCACGGTGCAATTTCTGCAACACCTTTGTAAGCTCCTGACTGGGGACATGAAATAACGATGCATTGGCAAATATACCATCGAAGCTGCCCAGCCCAAGTTCAAGGCTCAGAAACTGCTGATGCAGTGCAGGACAGCCACTATTCTGATACGCCATTCTGCAAAATGCTTTGCTACCATCTAAGCCTACTGGCCTGTGCCCTAATGATTTAAAGGTGCACATGTCGCGCCCCGGCCCACAACCGAGATCAAGGATGTCGAGGGATTTACCTTTTGGTAATGCACTCAGAAAGGCATCTATATTCTGGCTAACATCATGATCCCGTGTGCCCTGCCAGAATGACTCTGAATTTCTCTCGTAATGGTCGATGGTGGATCTTTCAATAACATCGAGAACTTCAGGTAATATTTTCATTGTAAAAACACAATAATATCTACAGGCAGGACCTAGTCTGGCTTAACAGCAAACTTACCACTTCCAAGCAGCGCTATGGCAAGGCCGCCGAACAAATAAAAGCCCTGCAGCTCAAGTGCCCAGCCTCCATGCTTAGTTAAACTAAAGATATCCCCCGGATGAGCCAGCAAAATAGCAAAGATCATATTCACGACTATTATCAGGCCTCCGAGGCGTGTATGAAATCCAATCAGCACCATCAGAGGGGCGATGACTTCGCCAACATAGACGCCGTAGGCAACAGCTGATGGAATTCCAATACCCGTTAATGAGTTGCCGATAAATTCTAGTGATCCCGGGTGAGTGATCTTTGCAACACCGTGAAATAGCATCAGTATGGCAACCGTTAAGCGTAATACCAGTTTACCCATCGCATCGTTATGAATCAGATTTACCATATATACTCCTGCTGCTTTGATAAAGGTTTAAAAGTATTCCAGTAGAAGACCACAAATCAGAATTAGTGTCAGTGTTATTTGCTAAAACAACTCTAAGTCACGATCAACATACTAACAACTCACAGTATCCGCTGCCCCCCTTTTTGTACTCATTCTTTTCCTTAGAACAGCGATGCCATTTTAATTTGCCAATTAATTCAAACTAATTTTCAACATGTGCAGGCCTCGTTAGCAACCAATGAACTACTTAGATAGCACACCAAATATTGTGGGGATTATAGTCAAGCCCAAAAAAACATAAATAGGAGAAACTTTTATACCACCTGCTTCAGTTCTGCTAATAGAGCAATACTTCTATCTCAGCTATACTAAATCTATCAAAGTTAAATTGAATGTTATATCGTTGTGACTCTTAAACCGGTTATCTGACTGGTTGGAATAGTCTGCTGAGAAAGATAATTCTATGGGAAAACCAGATAAACATCAGGCGAATCAATCAGTAGATGCGCAAACATTCCAGACCAGGTTCCGAAACCTGATTATCCTGGCATGGACCTGCCCACCTGTCGTGGGTCTGTCATTTCTACTCTACATACGCATGTTCAGTAGTGAACAAATGCTTGCAATACTGACCTCACCACTTGAGAGTATATTTATCTTTGGGTCACTGTTCCTGTCTG
Source organism: Arenicellales bacterium (assembly GCA_029287855.1). Classification (GTDB taxonomy): domain Bacteria; phylum Pseudomonadota; class Gammaproteobacteria; order BMS3Bbin11; family BMS3Bbin11; genus BMS3Bbin11. The sequence continues at coordinate 4,650 of JARFQI010000032.1, forward strand.
TCTGGTATTTCAACCGATTCATACAGCCGGTTATCAGGATGCTTGCAACAGGTGACAGCACTTTTTCAAAGGAAGCAGCAAGAACCATGCGGCGCTTCCCTTTCAATTTCTGGACAATCTTCCTGATCTATCTGCTGCTAGCACCTTCAACAGTCATCATCTCCGCTGAAATCCATAGTGACTTTGTTGCCTTCCCGGTCGACTGGTTTCGTATCCATCTGGTTGCGCTTATCGTCTCAATCATAGTCGGGCTGCCAATATTCTTCCTGATCCTGGATCTGTTTGGCAAGGCTCTGGGTTCAATAAAGCTTCATAAAGCACACATTACCATCAAGGCCAAGGTCTTTATGATTGGTGCCCTGGTACCGTTGCTGATTGATACTATGCTGGTTCAATACTACTGGTCACGCACAGGGTTCTTCACATTTGAAACCTTTATCGTCTGGCTTGCCCTGGAACTGCTTGCTATAGCAGGTAGTATTATTTTTGTTCGAAGTATTTCTCAGTCCCTTCAGCCTCTACAGAGCTGGAGTGACCTCGGACACTCACTGGAAGAACATGATATTGAAACTCTCAAGCCGCAATCCACCGATGAACTCGGTGTGCTGACAACAAGTTACCGAAGCCTGATTGATGTCTGGCGCATTAACAATGAGATTCTTGAAATTAACACACGAATCCTTCGAAGCTCAGGCAGCGCTTCAACACTCTCCGAAGTCGTTGATGGAATCATCCGTGTCTGCGAAGAAGCCATTGGCGATGACATGGTCTTCCTGATCTTATCAGATGAAACAGGAGAAGACCTGATTGGTGTAGCACAGACTGCGGGACCCTATAAAGCAGAAGGCTACTACCGCATTCATCTCGATGAACAATCGATAGCGACGTGGATTTTTAAACAGGGTAAAGCGCTGGTCATAAATAATGCAATAAATGATCAACGTGTTCACGCGACTATGCGTGAGAAATTCAAAGTCAGATCAGCAATCGGTGTACCGCTTAAAGTGGGAGAAAAAACAATTGGTGTACTAATGACAATCAGCCAGCACCGGATGAGAGATTATTCATTGCGGGATCGTAAGCTGCTTGAAGGAATGGCACGGGAGATTGCTGTTGCTGTGCAGACACATCAACTGTATCAGCGTCGAGTGATGGCAGAACTGGCACAAAAAGACAATGAAGAGCTGTTACAACTGATAATGGAAGCTGCTGAAGAGGGAATCTATGGCACTGACCTTAATGGTATGTGCATTTTCATTAACCCGGCTGGACTGAGAATGCTGGGATACGATGACGAG
>JARFQI010000089.1 GCA_029287855.1 Arenicellales bacterium
AGGCAGCGCCTGTAGCAGCGACTGCTCTTCTGCCGATTGTGCTATTTCCTGTGTTGGGCGTAATGTCTACTGCAGAAACCACCACTGCTTATGGCAATCATCTGATCTTCCTGTTCATGGGCGGCTTCCTGATTGCAGTAACGATGCAGAAGTGGAATCTGCATCGCCGCATTGCAATGCTGATAATTCAGTTCATCGGTGTCAGCTCTGATCGCATGATTCTCGGGTTTATGCTGGCGACTGCTCTACTTTCCATGTGGATCAGCAATACGGCTACTGCAATGATGATGCTGCCAATTGCAATAGCAGTGATTAGCGAGGTTGATCAGCTCAAATCAGCAGGAGGAGAGGGCGCTTCGCCGGGAAATGGCGAGAGAAAATCTAATTTCGGCATATGCCTGATGCTCGGAATTGCCTACTCTGCCTCAATTGGCGGTGTTGCTACGCTTATCGGCACACCACCAAATGCAATTCTTGCCGGTATGGCGGAGAAAATCTATGGTCTGACGATTGGTTTTGCCGACTGGCTGGCCTTTGGTCTGCCGCTGTCAGCAACAATGTTTCTAATTACCTGGTATTACCTGACGCGTATTGCTTATCCTTTAAATGAAAAAGACCTTCCCGGCATAGGCAGAATCATCAGCACCGAACTGGAACGCCTTGGGCCGACCAGCAGGCAGGAACGCTGGGTGCTTGTAGTTTTTATGCTGGTCTCGATTGGGTGGATATTACGCGGCCTGATTGATGTCCCGGCTTTAAGTATGGTAAGTGACGCCAGTATAGCAATGGCAGGTGCCCTGTTGCTGTTTGTCATTCCCTCAGATACCGCTGAGCGCGAATTCTTGCTGGACTGGAGAACAGCCGCCAGTATTCCATGGGACATTATTATCCTTTTTGGTGGCGGTTTTGCACTGGCGCAGGGGTTCATCGAAAGCGGACTGTCTTTGTGGATTGCTGATCAGATGAGCACCCTTGAGGGTGCTTCGATGATCACAATGATAAGCATAGCGACACTTATCGTTATTTTTCTGACAGAAATCACCTCCAATACCGCAACTGCAACCATTATGATTCCAGTCCTGGGAGCCCTGTCTATCGCGATGGGTCTGCACCCCTATAGCCTGATGGTACCGGCTGCGGTAGCAGCATCATTTGCCTTTATGCTGCCTGTTGCAACACCGCCAAATGCGATTATTTTCAGCAGCCGATATGTCACTATACCGCAAATGGCGAAGACCGGTTTCTGGCTCAATATTATTGCTGTGGCATTGATAAGCCTGTTTGTTCTGTTTCTGCTGCCACTGGTATGGGGTATCGATCTAGCAGTGATCTGATGATTCAACCTATATGGGGACGCAGAGAAATGCCCTAACACACTGTAATGTATAGGTAATTAGTCAATTTATTGTAATGCTGAAAAGTTAATGGATGAGTGATTGAAAGGAAGGGGTACAAAATAGAAACAAATATTCCTGTTGAATATCAGAGAAGGGTGCCCTTACTCGTTTCTGCCAGGAAAAAATGGTTTAACTATATGAAATATATGATTATTCTATTTTCCTGCTGCTGTTACTGGCTACTGTCCAGCTGTCCTGCTAGCGCTGCAGAGCGGGTAGGCTGGCTGGAGGATGCGCGGATAATACCTGGCGACCTGCTGGTAAAATCAAAAATAGACACAGGGGCGAAAACGAGTTCCCTGAACTGCAGTAATTGCAAACTCTTCCTTGATCTCAATGGGCAACGGTGGGTTCACTTCAGTGTCACAGATTTAAACGGAAAAACAATGCTGTTTGAGAAGAAAGTGTTGCGTATGGCGGCGATAAAACGGCACTTCGGAGAAGCACAATTACGCCCTGTTATACAATTAGGTCTATGCCTTGGAGGAGTGTACAAGCTAACTGACGTCAATTTAATAGATCGTAGCGGTTTTAAATACCAGTTGTTAATTGGCAGGGAATTTCTGCAGCAGACGCATGTCGTCGATCCAGGCAAAACATTTATCTCGACACCCGCCTGCGAATAATCCTCGCTAGTATTGAACAGAGCCATTGATCTGTTTTTTTTCTTCGTTTTATCTTTCAGACGCATACCTGGTTCCTGTAGTTCGACAAAATACTACCTGTCAGTTTCACTGCTTCTACAGAAGGGCAGTCAATGTCATCTCGTTACCGAGAATACACGTAATACGAAAACCCATAAATTCGGATAATTCATTATTTAACATAATATACATTATGCGCACTAAGATATAATCATTTCTCAGGCAGGTCCTGTGCTACATGATGCGCTTGGCCTTACCACTTCTCTCCATTGCACACCTGTTGTGTATGCAGTAAACCTGCAAAATTCAATACAGGTTCTAATTCATCTGGCTTGATGTATTATTTGTTTATCAGGTTCCTCCCGTTCCTGGTTTTATAAAATATTTAAAACAACTTGTGACATATAACGTGAATAACAAAGAACTCGATAAATTTCTTGCTCATGAATTCCCTGTACAGAAAAACCTGATCTACCTCAATCATGCAGCGGTTTCTCCACTACCGTTACGCACCGGCGATGCCGTTAAGGCATTCGTTGACGAATACGTACACCTGGGAACGAAAAACTACCAGGACTGGGCCCTGCATGCCGATCAACTGCATAATGACCTGGCAAAATTCGTCAATGCGACATCTGGCGATGACATTGCATTACTAAAAAATACATCTGAAGGCATATCTGTCGTCGCTATGGGCTTCCCATGGAACCCCGGCGACACTGTTCTAAGCAGCGATGAAGAGTTTCCCTCGAACCGCATCCCATGGCAGGCGCTGGCTGATCGAGGAGTAAAATTCAACGAAGTAGCCCTCAGGCAGGAAGGAAAAACACCAGAACAGTCCCTGATCGACGCTATGGACGATTCAACGCGTATGCTGGCGATTAGTGCTGTTCAATATGCCAGCGGGCTGCGCCTGGACCTTGAAATACTTGGAAAAGCCTGTGTCGAACGTGATATTGCCTTTTGTGTAGACGCCATTCAGATGCTTGGCGCATTCCCGGTAGATGTTGAAGCCGCGAATATCGACTTCATGATGGCAGACAGCCATAAGTGGCTTTTAGGCCCCGAAGGTATCGCACTTTTCTATTGCCGAAAAAAATGGCAGAGCAAGATAAACTTGTTTCAATATGGCTGGCATATGATTGATAAATATAGTGATTTTGATGAAAAAAACTGGCAGCCAGCCAGCAGTGCACGTCGTTTTGAAAATGGAACACCCAATATCATTGGTATAAGGGCTTTCGCAGCTTCATTATCCCTGATTAATGAAATCGGCCTGCCAGATATAGAGCAACGAATCCTTCATCACACCGAGTTAATGCACGAATATCTATCTAAAAGCAGTAAAATGGAGGCTATTTACACTGATTCTGCATCTAAAAAATCAGGTATTGTTACATTCAGGCATAAAAGCTGCCCCCCTGCCCGCCTTTTCAAGTTATTACGTGAACAGAATATCATGTGCGCTGAACGTGGCGGCGGTGTCCGTTTTTCTCCGCACGTCTACAATACTGATAATGAAATACACACCGCACTCAGGGCAGCGGATGAAATATAAAATCCTGCTGCCTCGGCCCTGGTATTTCCATGCAGTAAAAACCATTTTCGCTTCAGCACGGTGGATAGGGTCTGGCGCAAATTAAATTTAACAACTTAAGCAATAGGCAAAAAATGAGATCCTTACAGCCTGAATTGTATCTTGATGCAAATAGATACACCACGAAACAGAAAAGGTGCATCAGGTCTATATTTACTATACCAGTTTGTCTTACGGCCCTGCTCACCGGATGTGGTGACAGCAATGAACCATATATAATGTCCAGACACCCTGCTCCTGTTCATGCCTGCGAAATATTGAAAGCTTCTGAAGTTGAGGCAATTCTTGGGGCGCCTGCAAATAAACCTGAGGAAACACACAAAGATAAGGATACATCAGAGCACTGGATGTCGATGTGTATTTACTATAGCAGGGAAAAACAAATAGGCATGGGGATTTCAATATTGCCGCACGCTCGAGACGTCACCGGTGAAAAGGCCTTTGTTCAACATGAAAACGAATTGAAAGGAGCCTTCGGCGATGACTACAAACAGGAGAATGTCGCAGGAGTCGGCGATTATGCCGGCTGGGATGCCACAACTAAACAACTGACCATCTTCCAGGGCCCCTATATGGTCATTACTGGAGTGAACAGCGTAAATTACGAGGACGCAGAGGCCCTTAATATCACGAGGAAGTTTTCTCGGCAGTTTTTAGCGAAACTGCCAAAGTAGGTATGGCAGGTATCTGGACTTAAGTCTCAATAATTGCCTGTTTGATAGGCAGCATTCCTCAAATGCACAGATAAAAGTTGATGCTATACTCACTTCAATATTGCAAACTATCCAAACTGGTTGCTGGTTGGCAACTGACTGGAACCGGATATTTTCTTACTACCAGGGAGTCTTGCTTATGTCTTACGCTACTGAAAAACCACTAAGCCAATCTGATCTGCGCGGCCCTGCCCGGGACTTTGCTGATTTTTGTGAAGCGGAATTTGAGCGAAGGAGAAATACTGATGCACCATTCGATGAGCAGTCCTATCGAGAAGCAATGGATATCGTACTGCGTAAATTGAGTACCTCAATTGATTAAAACTTAGAATTCAAACCAATAAATAAAGCCTGAGGGTAAACACGCTCTCTGGATCACCTGGATAACGGGACTGATTATGATTATTACGCATATATCCGCAGAAAATGTCCTCAAGTACAAGCAACTGGAGCTTGTTGACCTGCCACATCGGGGTGTCATCACGATCAGTGGCGAGAACGAGTCAGGCAAGAGCACCATAGGTGAAACCGTCTGCTTTGCCCTGTTTGGACGCACATTTTCAATTGGTGAGGAAGATGACATCACCAGAGTGATTCGCTGGGGTGAAACCCGATGCAATGTCCGCCTCGGTTTCCTGATCAATGACACCGAATACGAAATTGCCCGGTTTCTCGACAATGAAGGTAATCATGGCGTCCGTCTCTACCTTGCTGGAGAGGAAGACCGACCTGTCGCAAAAGGGATTAATTCGGTTCGCGAAGCACTGGATGAATTGCTCGGTTACCAGTTTGAAGAATTCGTCGAATCGTTCTACCTGGCACAGCGTGAAATCACCACTCCCCATCCCCATAGTCATGCGATTAAAACCATGGCTGGCATCGCAACACTCGAGAGCGTGGCGGACGAATTATCGCTTGATATAAAGAATGAAATGCGAAAGATACCCGATATCAACGAACAGATTGATATGGTAGGCACTGATATTGAAGCACTCGCAATTGAGCCGGGTAAACTCAATCAGCTTGAAACAGAACTCATTTCGGTCAAACAGCTCGGTGAATCTCTCAGGCACAACGAAGAAGGTCTGAGCAAGGCAGCACAGGACTATCATGAAGCTCGCCCTCGTCTTGGCTCGGCACAAACAATAAAACGCCTCTCAGGCTTAGTCTCTTTTATTGCCCTGCTTGCCACACTTGCTTTTGGCGGCGCCTGGTATTTATTCAATAAAATGCCGGGCTCTGGCTACACCACGCAGTTAAAGGCACTACTTGAACAATATATCCCGGCTTGGAGCGAACAATACATCCCTCAGCTGGCACTGGCATTTGCCATTTCCGCTGCAGCATTTGTTATTTTCTGGCTGATTTCTTCAATGATGAAGAAAAAAGTCTCAGCATTACTTATAAATGGCGAAGCACTGGCTGAACAGGTCCAGACTGCTGTAAATGCAGTTCAACTAATCGATGATCAGAATATTGAGGCAGCACCGGCGAGGGAGTCTGATGACCAATTAGCCACTGAATTAGATTCAGATTCAGCTAAAGCAACAGCTGCTGTCGATGCTGATCAGCTGGCAGAGACTGAGCAAGATGAATCAGAAAAGAATAATGAAATAGCTGCAGAAGAAAGTAAATCACTGGATATTAGCGAATCTAATATCTTGGCAATTCGCGCGTGCAGGCTGGATAACGAACAAATCGACGCCCTTCTCGGCGACATTCAGGAACACTTGCAGAATAGATTAGCTGCACAGCAGTCCTCTCAAGCAGCACTGGAAGAATCGCTTAGTAATGAGCAGGACAGGCTGGCAAAGGGTGATGCACTGATGGGTGTGATTAATAACCTGAAAGACAAGCTCGAACAAACCATGCACCGCGTCCAGGTGCGTGATATTGCTAATGAACTGATTGTCGCTGCAGGGCGGCATTTTTCTCAGCGTTTTAACAATGACCTTCGTGAACTGGCTAGCCGCACCCTGCCCCTGTTTACCGAAGACCGTTATGAGCATCTACACATCGACGATAACCTGAGTGTCAGGGCATTCTCGAGCCTTAAACGCGACTACATGGATCTTGATGAGATCTCCAGCGGAACCCAGCGACAGATCATGCTGGCAGTCAGACTTGCACTTTCACAGGAACTGGTAAATACCACTGGCAGCGGTGAGCAGTTCATCTTCCTTGATGAACCGTTCGCTTTCTTCGATCAGACGCGCACCCGCAATGCGATGGCCATTCTGCCAAAATTAAGCGAAGAGATCCGCCAGATATGGGTAATCGCACAGGAATTCCCCGAAGACACGCAATACGATCGCGATATTGTCTGTTCCCGCGAATATGACAGCCTGCCACCCGCAGCTATCTGAGGTCTAATATCAGCGATAGCTGTCCCAGCAAAGGAGCTGGTGCAGCCATCAAAATGCTACTCGCTGACTATGCGCGGCCTTAAAATCACAGCTATTGCACGACGATTGCTCTCTCTACCCGCCTTCGTGTTGTTGTCTGCAATGGGCCGGCTTTCGCCATAGCCCTCGATGCTGATTCGATCTGCAGAGATCCCATAATCCTCAATAAACCTGGCTCTTACTGCATCAGCGCGACGCTGTGACAACCCCTGGTTGTATTCTTCTGTACCGATCCAGCAGGTATGGCCTTCAACGGTCATGCTTATGGATGGACTTTCCTGCAGCACACGTGCAATTTCATCGAATTGTGACTTAAACACAGATTTAATGTCTGATTTGTCGAAGTCAAACTGCACCAGCAGTTCAAAGGTATCAACAACTTCTTTCTGCTTGGGCACTGATTCTGGCTGAGGCTCAGGTGTTGACTGTGCTACCGCTACAGCTCTCGGCTTTCTGAAATGCCAGTTGAGCCCAACGCTTACAGCGTCATCATTATAGGACTCATCGCCAAATTCAAAGAAATGCTGATAACCGACCCTGAGCTCCAGCTTATCGGTCAATGCACCGGATATTCCAAGACCGGCCTGGAACTGTTCAGTCTGGTCTACAGTGGCATCGTCGATGCTGAAACTGCTGAGTCCGGCAGAAATATAGGGTTTCCATTTCTTTTCACCAAAAAACCGATAACCGTTAACTGCAAACTGGTTGGTGTCGACATTATTGCTCAGATCAGTACCTAAACTGAGATCGAGAGACCAACGGTCATTAAACTGGTAGCCCAGCAGCAAACTGCCTATCTTGGAAGTGTGGCCGGGTGACCGGGTTGGGACGCCTTCTACGCGCTCACTATCCAGGGCCAGTGAACTAAGACCAAAACCTAAATAAACATTTCCATCGGTATCGTCTGATGTGGCATTCAATGACACACTCAGCAATAAAACAAAAAACATAACAGCAGATTTTTTCATTACTCTTTCTACTCCAGCACTTAAAAAAATGTAGTTTTTTTGGCAACTGATCTGAAAAATTTCAGTGATGAATATCAGAGATTCAAATCAGGTGACCGGTAAATTTTATATTTTCGTTGATTTGCGTAGCATTGACAATCAGCATACGATAATAAATAGCACAAAAACCTGAAACTTGCCGATAAAGAAAATCATAAACATGAATGAAATAGGAAATTCCTGGAAATTGGCTCTTCAGCACCTTCGCCAGTCCTGGCAGCAAATTCTCGTCATGCACCTCATCTTTACCCTACTGGGCATTATTCTGTTCACACCATTGGCAGGTTTTACCGGTCGATTATTATTGAAACTCTCTGGACAAACAGCATTGGCAGATCAGGATATTGCTTATTTCCTGCTGTCACCGACTGGTATGCTGGCGCTTATCATATTCGCCGCTCTACTGATCGGAATACTGGCCTTCGAACAGGCCGCCCTGATGCGGATAGCCATCAGCGTGATGCATGGGAAACCTGTAGGCACTGTTGATGCCCTGGGATATACCGCGTCACGCATTCATAGTATGTTAATGTTTACCGGCAGGCTGGTTATCCGGATCCTGCTGCTAACACTCCCCTTCCTTGCTATCGCAGGTGGCGTAGCTCTGTTCCTGATCACCGACTACGATATAAACTACTACCTGAAAGAGAAACCACCTGAATTCTGGACAGCTACCGTGTTGATCGGGGTCATTGTCATGACAATGATCATACTCCTCGCACGCAAGCTGTTAGGCTGGTCCCTGGCGCTGCCTTTAGTATTATTTGCTGATGTATCACCGGCATCCTCATTTAATGAGAGCTTTCGCATTGCGAAAAATAACCGGGTTCAGGTGCTTGCCTTGCTGGTATCCTGGGGTGTTCTGGCAATCTTGCTTGCCAGTATCGTATTCGGCTTAATCCAGCTTGCAGGATCCTGGCTAATCCCTTCGTTTGTTGAATCGATCAGTATACTTGTCCTTTTACTTGGTGGGCTTTCTCTCTCATGGATACTGGCTAACTTTTTACTGACAACTTTCACATCCGGCAGCTTTGCCTACCTGGTCATGGGGTTATATGAAGAGCATGGTCCAGCACTGAATAAAGAACTTACCAATAGTAAACCTGCAGACCCTGAAAGGAGAACAATCGGCATTACCAAACGGGGTGTAGCGATTTTCCTGCTAGCAGGTGTTGTTATTGCAGGTCTGGCAGGTAGATGGTTAATCGATGGCATACAGACCGACGACGATATCATGATCGTTGCTCACCGGGGCGCGGCAGGCAAGGCGCCGGAGAACACCCTGGCTTCGATCCGTCAGGCCATCGAAGACAAGGCAGACTGGATTGAGATCGATGTTCAGGAAACTGCTGATGGTGACATTGTTGTCATGCATGACAGTGACTTTATGAAACTCGCCGGAAAGAATCTCAAGATATGGGATGCCACACTGCCGCTGCTGGCTGATATTGATATTGGCAGCTGGTATGACCCTTCATTTTCTAAGGAACGAGTACCTACTCTGAAACAGGTGCTGGAGACTTCACGGGATAAAGCCAAGGTTGTTATTGAACTGAAATACTATGGCCACGACAAAAATCTGGAACAGAGTGTCGTGGAGATTGTAGAAGAAACCGGAATGGTTGGTGAAACAGCCATCATGTCCCTTAAATACGCTGCCGTAAAGAAAATGCGTGCGCTGCGTCCCGACTGGAAAATTGGTCTGCTATCAACCACATCAATTGGTGATCTTAGTAGTCTTGATGCTGATTTTCTTGCAGTCGCCATGGGCATGGCTTCAGCCGGGTTTATCAGAAGAACTCACGAGGCAGGCAAACAGGTTTTTGTATGGACGGTAAATGATCCCGTATCCATGTCCCGCATGATTTCACTGGGTGTCGATGGCATCATTACTGATGAACCGGAAATGGCTCGCCAGGTGCTGACAGAACGGGCAAAGCTGAGCTCAGCTGAAAGGCTATTAATTCATACTGCTCTGCTCTTTGGGCAGTCGTTCACACCAAAGCAATATAGAGATGATTCACCGTGAAAGATAGGCAATACTATAGCCAAAGAAACTTAAGACAATGGACTATAACTGGTCAATAAATGGATACTTTGACCTGCTTCTTTATTCCTTTGCACCCTGTCTTTTTTTACATCACATCTTTTTAATCAGGCTCACCAGATATAGCAGGATAACAGCACCTACTACTGCAGTTATCAGCGATCCAACCATGCCGCCAGCTGTAATACCCAGTAAACTAAACACGGAACCGCCGATTACAGCGCCGATGATTCCGATGATAATGTTGCCAACCAGGCCGAAACCCTGACCTTTCATTATGCTTCCGGCAAGGAAACCAGCCAGTGCACCAATACCGAGAAATATAGCTAAAGAAACCAGATCCATTTGTAATCTCCTTATATTTTAAAAAATTGCGCTAATATGTTCGTACAGTTCTGATAAAGATACCATGATTATAGATCAGGTGCCTAAGGATATTGCTATGACAAAAATGCCTAAGGATGAAGCAAGAATAGTAATTTTAATCCTGTTCCTGGTTAATTTTTTTCCTTTAATTCTTCATCCTTGCTTTTTAACCTTGTTGAGTCATATAAAATTGGCTTAGTATGAATAATAATCACAGTCTATGAGGTAACAATATGCCCTTCTGGCAAAGATCGATGATCACCCTGGCAGCAATGATATTCGTCAGCTTTATTATCGGCCTGCTCTGGCAGTCCATGTTTAATTTCGGGCTGCCCAGTTACGTTTCAGGCGTAGTTGGCGGGCTAACAGCAGTCCCCCTTTGGGAGTTTCTCAAGCGAGTGAAGCCGAAGCAGCTGTAACTACGAATCATTACCAGCGAAACGCAATAATCTTCTATACCATAGTCTCTGGAGATAGCTTTATCTCAATATTTCAGAATATGACAAGACATTCCCGATCAGGTAAACCGTGCAGATATTAGGCATCATATTCGCCCTGTTTTACTTACTCGGCATCATCTCAGCTGTGAATGCGGTAATGCATGCTCGTACTTCACAAGGGGCTATCGCATGGGCTTTGTCATTGATCACCATTCCAATACTGTCAGTACCCGCCTACTGGGTATTTGGTCGTCGAAAATTCGAAGGATATATCCTTGCACGCAAATCAGGATCAGATATCACTGAGCTGATCCCTGATGAGCAAAAGAAAAAATTCACACCTTATATCTCTAATTACGGCGACTCACATCCTGAGACCCGGGCAGCAGAAAAACTCGCCCTGATTCCATTGATGAATGGTAATGACTGCGAATTACTGATAGATGGTGAAGCCACTTTTAGTTCCATCTTCGAGGGTATCGAAAAAGCCGAAGACTACATACTGGTTCAGTTTTATATCGTTCACAGTGACGAGCTGGGAAACGAACTAAAATCACGCCTTATCGCAAAGGCCAGCCGTGGCGTGCGTGTGTTCTTTCTCTATGACGAGCTTGGGTCTATTGGCCTGCCTTCAGGATACGTCGATGAACTCAGGCAGGCCGATGTACAGATTGCACCGTTCAACACACGCAAAGGAAAACGCAACCGTTTTCAGCTCAACTTTCGCAACCACCGTAAGATTGTCGTCGTCGATGGCAAAACTGCATGGATAGGCGGACATAATGTCGGCGATGAATATCTCGGCAAGGACCCGAAGATCGGCAAATGGCGCGACACCCATGTAAAAATCGAAGGCCCTGCTGCACTGGCTGCACAATTGTCTTTTATGGAAGACTACCACTGGGCGACGAATGATGTTCCTGAAATGAGCTGGTCTCCCACTGCCAGTGAACTCAGCGACACCTCCGTCTTGATCATTCCGTCCGGGCCTGCTGATGAGCATGAAACAGCATTACTGATGTTCGTTCACATCATCAATTCAGCCAAACAGAGGATCTGGATTTCCAGCCCCTACTTCGTCCCGGATGAAAGCATCCTGTCAGCCTTAACGCTTGCAAGGCTTAGGGGAGTGGATATTCGGATCATTATCCCTGAAATGCCAGACAACAAACTGATGTATTACGCCGCTTATGATTACTTTGATGAGTTGTCTGAATGCGGTATCGAGTTTTACCGCTACCAGGACGGTTTTACCCACGAGAAA
>JARFQI010000172.1 GCA_029287855.1 Arenicellales bacterium
TGTAGCAGAAGATATTAAATGGTTGCAGGAAGACCATTCCCATCACGCCATTTACCTTAGCCAGGCTCAATACCCGGCCCTTTTGGCGCAAATTCATCGTCCTCCGCCGGTGTTATTTCTAAAAGGCGATGCTTCACTATTACATACGATCCAGCTGGCTATTGTGGGCAGTCGAAATCCAACGCCTGGCGGCATAGAAAATGCCCGTGCTTTTGCCAGCAATCTTGCAGCTACTGGGTTAACTATTACTTCCGGGCTGGCTGCGGGAATAGATGGTGCGGCTCACCAGGGAGCTCTGGATGTTTTACCTGGCAGCAGTGATATGAACAGAGGAGGGCGCACAATAGCTGTTGCTGCCACTGGTCTCGACAGGATATACCCCTCGCGTCATCACGATCTGGCACATAGGATTGCTGAACATGGCTTGCTGGTATCGGAATTTCCTGTCGGGACAGGTCCGCTGCAGGCCAACTTCCCACGGAGAAATCGCCTGATAAGCGGATTGTCTGTGGGAACCTTAGTGGTCGAAGCTGCACGCAGAAGCGGGTCTCTTATTACCGCGCGATATGCGATGGAGCAGGGCAGAGAAGTCTTCGCAATCCCGGGTTCAATTCATTCTCCTCAGTCTCGTGGTTGTCACTGGTTAATCAGGCAGGGCGCGAAACTGGTCGAGACGGCAGAAGATATTGCTGAAGAGATACTGCCTATTTTACCTGTTTTGCAGCAAGAAAAAGGAAACAAAATCGACGCTGTCGGGGCATTTTCTGAATTGCCAATGGCTGAACAGGAATTGCTGGACGCAATAGGATTTGACCCAGTTTCACTGGATAAACTCCTGGCTCGCACTGGGATGGAGATTAATCAGCTGTCTGCCAGTCTCAGCGAACTTGAGTTGCAGGGATTAATTGATGTATTGCCTGGTGGATTGTTTAGCAGGTGCAGCTGATTCAACATTCCGTCACATCTGTCTGTATCTGATTGTCTATTTTTCTGCTACAATTGACCCCTACAAAAGAAGTTTAACTGCGAGATGACGATGCAATTTGCTACGATATGCCATCGATGCGTTAATGAAACACTTCCCCCGACAGACAAGCTCCTGTGCGGTAATCCTTTCGTCCCCCTGGAATCTTACATAACATGAAAGACAATATGCTGGATGTATTGATGTACATCTTTGAAAATTTCATTGATGATGACCATGAACAAACGGAAGAGCCAGATGTGACAGCACTAACCACAGAGCTAGGTCATGCCGGCTTCAGAGAGGGGGAAATTACTAAGGCCTTTGAATGGCTGGAAGACCTGTCAGTACTGTGCGAGCAAGATGATTATCCACACTCCATTAACAATGTAGTTTCCAGTACACGGATATTCTCAGACCAGGAAAAACAAAAAATTGCCATGTCTGCCATCGGCTTTCTATCAAGGCTGGAGTTTTACAAAATTATCACACCTGCACTCCGTGAAGTCATTCTTGACCGCGCTATGGCGCTGGAATCAGGCAGTATTGATCTCGACCAGATGAAATGGGTTGCCATGATGGTGCTGTATAATCAGCCGGGGCGAGAAACAAATTACCTGTGGCTTGAAAACCTTCTTTTTGACCTTGAACAGGATGTCCTGCACTAGACATGCATTAAAGAGAATAGGCTCCTTTTACCACCCCTAAAACACCTCTTTATCAGGCAGCTCATCCAGTTGCTTGTGTTAATGATGTTTGTTTTCTTCAGCAGAAGTTGGCAGAATCGCCGCTTTCTGTGATCCGTGCTACTCGTAAATTAGCCAATTGCGGCTAACACTAGTCCATGTTGTAAGGACTGGCATAAGACAATCATGTCAGAGTGCTAACTCACCATCTTGTTCGGAAAGTGACTATCTGTGAGCGAAAATCTTGTCATTGTTGAATCACCGGCTAAGGCCAAAACCATTGAAAAATTTCTTGGTGATGGCTTTCTTGTGCTTTCAAGTTATGGCCATATCCGTGATTTGCCGAGGAAGAATGCTATTGATATAGCGAATAATTTCGAGACAAGTTATGAAATCTCAGAAGACAAGAAGAAGGTCATCGCTGATCTGAGAAAAGCTGTTAAGAATGCCTCAATGGTATGGCTCGCTTCTGATGAGGACCGCGAAGGGGAGGCCATAGCATGGCATCTTGAAGAAACATTGGGCCTTGATGAGGAAAGCTCACGCCGTATTGTATTTCACGAAATCACCAAGCCGGCTATTTTACATGCAATAGAAAACCCACGACGAATCGACAGAAACCTGGTCAACGGTCAACAGGCACGACGTGTGCTCGATCGTCTGATCGGATTTGAACTGTCACCGGTGTTATGGAAAAAAATCCAGACCGGTTTGTCAGCAGGGCGCGTGCAATCTGTTGCCGTCAGGCTGATCGTTGATCGTGAGCGGGAAGTTGATAGCTTTACGGCGACATCAACATTCCGGATAAGTGCAGAATTTGATGCAGGCGGTGGTGCGATACTTTCGGCTCGATTACCGAAAGATAAACAATCTCTTGATGGGGCTGTTGCATTTCTAGAGAGCGTTGCAAGCGCAAGTTTTGTGCTCTCCGATATATCAAAAAAACCGGCCAAAAGATCTCCTCGTGCGCCATTCACTACCTCGACCTTACAGCAGGAAGCATCGCAGAAACTTGGATTTTCAGTCAGGCAGACGATGGTTGTCGCACAGCGTTTATATGAATCGGGAAAGATTACCTATATGCGTACGGATTCTGTTAATTTGTCAGAGCTCGCAGTTGCACAGGCTGCTGCGGAGATAACTAGCAGGTTTGGTGAAGATTATCTGCAAACCCGGGCATATAAATCAAAATCTGCCGGTGCCCAGGAAGCCCATGAAGCCATTCGGCCAACAGACTTTTCTGTTGAAAATGTGACCGGCGAAAGAAATGAGCAGCGTCTTTATCAACTAATCTGGCAGCGGGCACTGGCATCGCAAATGGCTGATGCCCGACTTGAGCGCACTACTGCAACAGTGGACATCTCAACTGTTGATGAGACCATGCAGGCGAAAGGTGAAGTACTCATCTTTGACGGGTTTCTGAAGGTGTATGGTAATGGCGAAAATGACGACAGGAAAATGCTTCCTCCGTTGCAAGCTGGCCAGGGCCTGCCGAGATTGGCAATACAGGCGCAGGAAATTTTTAGCCGCCCTCCGCCACGCTATACCGAAGCCAGTCTGGTAAAGAAACTCGAGGAAATGGGAATAGGAAGACCTTCGACTTATGCGCCAACCATATCCACAATACAGAACCGCGGCTATGTAAATAAAGAGGATCGCGAGGGTACTGAACGTGATGTCAGAGTGCGAGCGCTGGATGGCACGACAGTTATCAATCAGGACAGGGTAGAAATCACAGGTGCCGAAAAAGGAAAACTCTTCCCCACAGACATTGCAGGTGTAGTGACCGATTTTCTGGTCAAGTATTTTCCCGAAGTTATTGATTTTAACTTTACCGCTCGTGTTGAAGATGAATTCGATAAGATCGCTGAAGGTGAGCTGGACTGGAAAGAGATGATTGCGTCTTTTTACTGGCCATTTCACAAGGATATTGAAAAGTCGGATGAAATCTCGCGCGATGACGCGATTCAGGCGCGGCCACTAGGCATTGACCCGAAGAGCGGCCGTCCGGTCAGCGTGAGAATCGGCCGTTTTGGGCCATATGCCCAGATTGGCACCAGTACTGATGAAGAGAAGCCGGAGTTTGCCGGTTTACGGCCAGATCAACGGATGGACAGAGTTACGCTTGAAGATGTCCTGCCATTATTTGAATTGCCCCGAATACTGGGGGAGACGGCTGATGGCGAAGAGGTCATGGTCAATACAGGACGATTTGGTTCCTATGCCAGTTTTTTTGATATTCTCGTTGAAAAATATCTCGAGCAGCAGGCTGTTAAAGGCATAGATCTGGTGAAAAGTAATGTATCAATAGAGCCAGAAGACCCCCATACCATAGAAATGGATAAGGCACTTGTGTTTCTTGCTGACAAGAAAAGAGCGGACGAGGACAAGGAAATCCAGTTGTTCGAAGGTTCGACTATACAAATTCTTGATGGTCGCTGGGGACCTTTCATTACTGACGGCTTCAAAAATGCCAAGATACCCAAAGATAGAGAACCTCAGTCATTAAAGCTGGAGGAATGTGAAGCAATACTTGAACAAACAACAAAAGTAAAAAAACGCATAGGTCAGCAATTTTATGGTGGTGGTTTTGTTTTAATAAAAAACCCGGCAGGACGTCCAGATGCAACGATTAAGGTTGCTGATAATAAGATTGAGAAAGCCATTGAGATGGCTGCTGATCTGGAGTCGAAAGGAAAAAAAATACGTTTGATCTCTGCACGCGGGGCCAAGGCCATCAGAGCGGCTGAGCTACGTGCGAATTCTGCGGGAAAAAAGAAGGCAGTAAAAAAGAAAGCGGTCAAAAAGAAAGCGGTCAAAAAGAAAACATCGAAGAAAAAGTCAGTTAAGAAAAAAACTGTTAAGAAAAAAACAACCCGATCCTGATTTCACAGTTCTAGCAACCCTCACAAGGGCTATACTTACTTCAGATTACCCTACAAAATATCGTCAGGCAGACCTTCTACAGGTCTTTCTTCAGGGTATAAAGGATTATCGATAGTGCGATTCTCAAACCCAGGTTCCTGCCCAGCCATGAAATACTCCAGCACTGCCTGGGGATGACCCTGCGGGACTTGTTTACCAGTCTGTTTATTGATGTAGGCAGGTACAATCCCGACAGGGATCTCCGGTAAGGTCTCAGGGACGCCATCCAGTGCTACTTTCATATAATCGATCCAGACAGGCAGGGCAGCCCGTCCGCCCACCTCTTTGCGCCCCATTGGCGTTGGCTTGTCGAATCCAATATATACTGTGGTTTCAACACCCGGTCCAAAGCCGCTAAACCAGGCATCCTGCTGGTCATTGGTTGTGCCGGTTTTGCCGCCAATATCAGAACGCCCCAGGGATCTCGCCTTGCGGCCAGTGCCGCTACGTATAACTTCCTGCAACATGCTAGTCATCAGGAATGCATTTTCACGGCTGACTGCCCACGGTGCATGATTTTGTGTTACCTGGTCTGCCAGGCCATTAGCCGGAACTGGCTGCTCCAGGCTGCCGGCAGGTGAGTTTATCTCTATCCCTGCAGATATCGGTGCAATGAAGTCAGTTGCTTCGTCCTCATTATTCACAACGGGACTCAGCTCTAATGGGCTTGGACAAAGTTTGCACGCTGTAAGAGGCTCTGCCTGAAAGATGACCTGATTTGCTGAATCTTCAATTCGATCGACAAGGTATGGTTCAATGAGAAAACCGCCATTGGCAAATACTGCATAGGCTCTCGCTACTTCGACAGGTAACAGTGATGCTGTTCCGAGTGCAAGGGAAAGGTTCTCCGGCAGGTTTTCAGGTTTAAAGCCGAATCTCTGCAGGTGGTCTCGAGCTTTATCGATACCAACAGAACGCAGCAGGCGAATGGAGACCAGGTTGAGTGAGCGCTTCAGTGCCTCTCTCATCCTTGTCAGGCCAAAAAATTTCTTACTGTAGTTCTCCGGCCTCCATGAACTGCCGAGGGCATTGTCCCGGACTACTACGGGTGCTCCACTAATCATGCTGGCAGGCGAAAAGCCATTGTCCAGTGCAGCAGAGTAGATGAAAGGCTTGATATTTGATCCCGGCTGCCGCCTCGCCTGAGTAGCACGATTGAATTTACTGGCAAAAAAGTTGAATCCTCCTGAGAGGGCAAGCAGCGCACCGTCATCAGGCCGTAATGAGACGAGTGCACCTTCAACATTAGGCAGTTGCGATAACTGCCAGGTATCTTCGCTATTTTTCCGCAGGTAAACAATATCACCAGCGCTGACAACATCAGCGGCCGTTTTCGGCCTGCCGCCAGTGGTGTTGGCATCCTTGTATTTTCTGGCCCAGGAGTAGTTCTTCTTTTCGATTTCGACAATTTCTTCGAGCTTTGTATAGGCTCCGATATTGTCATTTTTTGTACTGAGGACGATTGCTGGTACCAGTTCACCGACAGAATGGTATTCAGATAGCTGTTGATTCAGGCTATCCTTATCAGAACTTGTATCAACGGTGGCGTGTCCAATTGCACCGCGGAAACCGTGTCGTTCATCGTAAGTAACCAGCCCATTGAAGAGGGCAGTATTTGCGGCGCGCTGAAAGTCAGCATTGATGGTGGTGTATACATTGTAACCGGCAGTATAGGTGTTTTCTTCGCCGTACTGCTCAACCATTTGGTCGCGAACCATTGCAGCAATATAAGGCGCATCAAGATCTGGGATCGTGGCGTGCTTGGTTGCGGTAACAGGGCTTGCAACGGCAATGTCGTACTGCTCCTGATTGATATAGTCGAGCTTCAGCATGCGGCCGAGGACATAATTTCTTCTCTCTATCGCTCGCTGCGGGTTGCTGACAGGGTTATTGCTTGAGGGTGCTTTAGGCAACCCGGCGAGCATGGCAAATTGTGCCAGGTTGAGATCATTGATGGGTTTACCATAATAGACTAGGGCTGCCGCTCCAAAACCGTAAGAGCGGTGGCCGAGGAAGATTTTATTGACATACAATTCGAGGATCTGTTGTTTATCCAGCTGCTTTTCAAGTTTGAATGCTAATAGCACTTCTTTGAATTTACGGGTGTAGGTTTTTTCACGAGTCAGGTAGTAATTTCGTGCCACCTGCATAGTGACAGTACTTGCTCCCTGCCCGTGGCCGCCGCTGCGAAAGTTAGCGACTATGGCGCGAAGTATACCGGTGAAGTCGACACCGCCGTGCTGATAGAAATTAGCATCCTCTGAGGCAAGGATGGCATTTAGCAAGTCAGCGGGTGTTTCATCAATGGATATCGGCTGACGTCGTTTTTCACCATATTCGGCGATAAGCTCGTTATTAGACGCGTAGATGCGCAGTGGAACACTGAGCTGTATCTGCATAATATCTTCAGTAGATGGCAGTTGCGGAATAAAATAAAGTACCA
This sequence comes from Arenicellales bacterium, assembly GCA_029287855.1. GTDB lineage: Bacteria > Pseudomonadota > Gammaproteobacteria > BMS3Bbin11 > BMS3Bbin11 > BMS3Bbin11. Next base: position 7,019 of record JARFQI010000172.1, read on the forward strand.
GTGCAGTAAAAGCCAAAGTGCCCGCGAGGAAGAATGCGATTACGGTTGAGAGAAGTCGAATGAATGTTTTTTTTGAGCTCATGAAACAGTTATTTTTAGTGCAATTTTGGGAAGAATCCTACGGGCGGTCAATTCTAAAGGTCTCAAAGGCGCAAAACCAGAAAAATAATTTAAGAAAGAATTTGTCAAAGAAGGCTTTATTGTTCTATAGTTGCATATAAATGTTAATCCAAAGTCACACTTAAATATTATAACTAGCTGAATAGAAAGGAAAACATTGGGCATTTTCTCAAAAAAATCGAATTCAATTTTAGGGCTGGATATCAGTTCAACGGCCATTAAAGTGGTTGAACTGGAGAATAGCGGTAATAATTATCGACTTCTTCATTACACGATTGAGTCATTACCGCAAAATGCAGTCTCGGAAAATTCAATCGCTGATGTTGAGCAGGTAAGTAGTTCAATTACTCGGGCTATCAAGCGATCTGGTGCTCGCTCGAGAAACGTCGCTACGGCAATTCCCGGTTCACACGTCATTTCAAAGCGCATATTCATGCCACATGGTCTGCGTGAAGATGAACTCGAATCCCAGATTACACTTGAAGCGGATCATTATATCCCTTATCCGCTTGATGAAGTAAATATGGATTTTGAGGTTTTAGGCCCTGCTGTCGACAGCCCCAATGAAGATGAAGTTCTACTTGTCGCTTGCCGCAAAGAAATCGTCGATGATTATATTGCTGTACTTGAAGATGCAGGACTCACGCCGGTAATTCTCGATGTAGAATATTACGCTGTTGAGAAAGCCTACGAGCAGATCGTTCAGGACTTGCCTGGTGGAGGGATGGAAAAAATTACGGCAGTTATGGACTTCGGTGCGACGACACTGCATGTGAATGTTATTAACAATAACCGTTCTATCTACACACGAAATCACAGTTTTGGAGGTAACCAGCTCACTGAAGAAATTCAGCGGCGTTATGGCCTCTCATTAGAGGAGGCTGTACAGGCAAAGAAAGTGGGTGGCTTGCCAGATAATTATCAGCCAGAAATATTGCGGCCATTTATGGAAGCTATGTGCCAGGAGGCACTGCGAGGGCTGCAGTTTTTCTATTCGTCCAGTAAGTATGACAAAGTAGACAGTATTCTGTTGGCTGGTGGCTGCGCACAAATTCAGGGGATCGATGAACTTTTGTCCAACAAAGCGGATCTGCCAGTAGATATTGCAAATCCGTTTTCCAGTATGTCACTTTCACCTAAACTGAAGGCACAGAGTTTATCACTGGATGCCCCTTCATTGATGGTAGCCTGTGGCCTGGCTATGAGAGGAGGTAAGTAGATGTCTAATTTAAATCTACTTCCATGGCGAGAACTTCGACGGAAGGAGCTTAATCGCCAGGTAATAAATATTGCTGTTGGCGTTGCAATTGTGATGGCTGGACTGGTTTATTGGGGCTACCTTTATATGGATGGCCTGATTGAAGAACAGGATCAGCGGAATAGCTACCTGGAGCAGGAAATAAAGAAAGTTGAACTGGAATTAAAGGAAGTTAATAAAGTAAAGAAATTGAAATCTCAACTACTTTCTCGAATGGAAGTAATACAGAAATTACAATCTGACAGGACACGCATGGTCAAGTTGTTCGATGGCCTCGCCAGGAATCTCCCTAAAGGGATGTACCTTACTCTGTTCGAGATAAAAGGTAACAAAATCACATTGGAGGGCTCAGCAGATTCCAATGGAACAATCTCCAAGTTTATGCGCTTGATAGAAGGGTCTAGCTATTTTACAACACCAAATCTGAATGTCATTAACATCAAAGATGATAAGGGATTGCGAGCCAGCAACTTTATACTTAAATTTGAATTCACAAAGGCGAAGGAAAAACCAGAACAGGTAGCTCAATCTACTGCTGGGAAGTCTGCCGCAACGAATCAGGGAGCCAGATAATGCGTGCTGCTGACTTTGCATTCAGAATAGATGATGTTAAAAATGCAGACCTAAATGATCCGTCAACCTGGCCTGTGTCATTAAAAATGATCTTAATTATTATTGGCGCAGGTGCCATATTATTTGCTGGATACTGGTACATCATTAAGGATCAGATTGCTGAGCTTGAAACACGTGAGCGTAAAGAGCAGCAGCTGAAATCCACCTATGTTGAGAAGAAGGCGCTGGCGATAAATTTGCCAGCATACAAGAAACAAATGGAAGAGATCAGGCAGCGATTTGGCCTCTTGCTGCAGCAATTGCCAAATAAAACTGAAGTGCCTGAATTGTTGATTGATATCACACAGGCAGGCCTTGGGCAGGGTTTGAAATTCAATCTATTTGATCCAGGTAGTAAATCTGTGAAAGATTTTTACGCTGTGCTACCGATTAAAATAGATGTCAACGGTACATACCATGAATATGGAGAGTTTATTAGTGACTTGTCTACGCTGTCTCGTATAGTCACGGTAGGTAATGTCAAAATCACTGCAAAAAAAGATACTCTAGGCATGGCTGCTGTTCTCAACACATATCATTATCTGGATGAAGCCAGTACTGAGAAAAAATCGACAGATGATAAGAATAAGAAAAAATCGAGGGCACGCAGATGATCAGTCAACATAGATTATTGCTACTTATATTGATGACTATTGTGGCAACTGGCTGCCAGCAGAAAGAGAAAGAGGACCTGAGCGAGTTCGTTGCCCAGACATCACGAATGAAGGCAAAAGAGATCGAGCCGCTACCAAATATAAAACCTGTAGAACCTTTTGCCTATAATGCACAGGAATTTGCCGAGCCATTCAATAAAGAAAATCTGAAACCACGGCAAGTAGTTTCTGCCCGTTCAGGAACGGGACCTGATACTAACCGCCGGCGTGAACCGTTAGAGAACTACCCTCTGGATTCGCTATTAATGGTTGGGACATTGTTTAGAGAGGACGAGCAGCGAGTGATTATTAAAACACCTGAAGGTGCAGTACAGACTGCGGTAGTTGGTAATTACCTCGGGCAGAATTACGGCAAGATTATCAGTATTGAAGAAAACGAAATAGTAGTTAATGAGCAGGTATTAAATTCAGCCGGAACATGGGTTGGGCGTGATGCAAGTATTAAAGTAGACCAATAAGTTGATACTTTAAGAGAGTATGACAATGAAAATGACATCGCATATGAAACAGAAAATTCAAATCGGCACTGCAACAGTAATTGCAAGTTTTTTATTTACGACTTTTGCAGGGGCGGCAGAGCTTTCATCGCTGCACTGGAAATCTTCGCTAGGTGAAGATGCAGTTATCGCCAGCGTCGATGAGAAAGTGCAGGTAAAGACCTCAGAGCTTGATGGCGGAAAACGGCTACGCGTAAGTTTTCCTGAAACAGTCATGATTTCAGATCTGCAGCCACTGCAGGGAAAGGGATTAGTAAAGTCAGTTCAACCGGTTAAAGATAATAAAACAGTTCATATTGACCTTGTCACCAGTGCACCTGCCCACATAAGTGTTATTTCAGTACCAGGCGGTTATCGCATTAGCACAGAGCCTGCCATCAGTGCTGCAGCAATTGCAGAATCAGGTCCTACGGTTATCCCACTGGCCATGACATCCGCAGTGGGCGTCGCGGAAACAGTGACCGCTGAACCAGTTAAAATGATGCCATCAGAGAAAGCTGTAGCAGGCAGCAACAGCATCAAGCAAATCACATTCGGCAGAATAAGCGGTGGCCGTATCCAGGTGAATATCGAGATGGACTCCAGGCCCGATGAACCCGCAACATTTGTAACAAAGAATCCATCCAGGATTGCGCTGGACTTTTTCAATACGCGAAATGCTCTGGGCAAGAATACCTTATCTGCAAGTGAAGGCGTTTTGCACAGTATCAATGCTGTAGAAGTTGCCGATCGAACCCGTGTGATCTTGAATCTTGACCAGAATGCTGTTTACCAGAGTGAAGTAACAGATAACGGGCTAACCCTGATTCTTGATCCAGATGCTGTCACATCCGCGTCCAAAGGGGCGTCGAAGCAGATGAAATTTTCAAGCAGTGCCAGTGATAAACCTCACAGAATTGATAGTATAGACTTCAGGCGTGGTCCCCAGGGGGAAGGCAATATTACAGTCAATTTATCTGACCCGGAAGTTGGTATTGATATAGATGATGAAAAAGGCCAGGTCACCATTGATTTTAGTAAAACAGGAATACATGAAGACCTCGAGCGTCGTCTTGATGTGCTCGATTTTGCTACACCGATTCAGACCATTGACACCTTTAGAGAAGGTAAAGGCACACGGATGGTCATCACAGTTAATGGCAAATATGACCAGATAGCCTACCAGACTGGTAACACATTTACAGTAAGCGTGCGCCCACTTTCCGAAGTAGAACAGAAAGAAGAGGATGAGTTTGGCTACTCTGGTGAGAGACTTTCATTGAATTTCCAGAAAATTGATGTGCGCTCAGCTTTACAGGTGATAGCAGACTTT
>JARFQI010000069.1 GCA_029287855.1 Arenicellales bacterium
GGCCACCTTATTGAAGTCCTAGACCCAACTGAAGTCTTTGATCCTTTTAAAGATTCATTTAACGGACGTCTGGATTTTGGTGAAGATGTGGCTGAGCCTGATAGTTTCAAAAAGGTGAGTGTTAGCTTCCCTTCAGGTGAAAACCTGCCAAAGTGCTGGATGGATCCTAACTACCGCGACTAATATTGTGGTTAACAGGACGAACGGCGCCTGTTTTTATCTGCAATAGCCTGGTTTTCTCTGCTAGCCAGTGCATTGGTATTAGCCCATGCTCCGCTGGGTTGCCGTACTCGTTTGAGTACTGACAACCCAGTAAGCCTGGATAGTCCCACGCTTGATTGGAGTATGGCATGAGTGAGGTGGAGGCAGAGAGTGAGTCTCCACCAAACTGAAATAACCCAATGAATTCACTGGTTGAATTGATAAATTTGCGGAGTGTCTCGCACCAAATACGCAATATGTACCTGAATCCAGGATAAGTGGCTTACTTAAGTGTCTCTCGAGTTTAGGTATTTCATACCTAAGTGATTTTATAGTTAGTCAAAATTCCTCAGACTAATTACATGCCAAACTCACAAATCCAATACTAATAAAATTCACCCCTATCTGGATAATCCTTTTGTTCACTCTGATCCTTCGCATCAGAACCGTGCACTGTAAAAGTGGTTTCCATCACTGATGGGGACGCCCTCAAAGTACAGACCGAAGATAAACAACAGGTGATGACACGATTGGCAGAAGTAACTTATGAATCATTGGATGATGCTCTGAAACATTTTGTATTTGTAGAATACTTTCTGTGATTTTAAAAAAAACTCATCTAAATGACTGAAGGTATTTATTTCTTGACTAAAGGTAAATATCAACTAGTTTTTATATCAAGAGCGAACACTCTGAAGTAAAAAAATCATTTATGTAATTTACAGGGGAAATAAAATGAACAAGATTTCTAGGTACTTTTTAGCAATTCTTTTATTACTTTCACTTACCGCGTGTGGAACTCTCACATTTGATGCTTCATCAGTAGATGCACTTGAGATGTCTGCTAAGCAAATGTCTGCAAGTATGTCAGTTGAAGAAAAGGAGAAATTCAGGGAATTATTATCAGACTATTATTTGAACAAATTTGCAGGGGAGCTAAACGGAGCATCAGAATCACAAATTGATTCTATGGTGTTGACTGAATTAGATGGGAAAACTGTTGATGACTTTTATGAAATGATCAATCAAAATTCAAAGAAAATGTAAGAGAATGTGAACAGGTAGGCATTAGTTTATTTCTCTTTAAAATATACTAATCACTGTGATGTTTCACCACGTGAGAGTCTTTTATTGATTGAAGTTCTATGTGTCACTGGTATTTGTACCTGAAAATACCCTATTCCATGACATGATTTGACTAAATATGAAGGATTTTTGGCTGCCAATGTATCTCACCAGTAAATTCATTGTATTTTAGACAATAAAAAGCTCTTGTTAAACAAGAGCTTATATTGAAAAGTGGTGGAGGCGGGGGGAATCGAACCCCCGTCCGCAAGCCCTCTACACTCCGGATCTACATGCTTAGTTTGCGCCTTTGATTTAACCGGACGCTACCCGGCAAACTGGGAAAACGTACGGCGATTCTGCTTTAAGTTTAACGGATCCGCCACAGACATGCTTCACCGCGATACTGTGTGAGATGACCTTTCGAATCCCCGCCCACAATCAAGCAAAGGTGAAAGGACTAACCGGTATTAGGCGGCTAGTGCGTAGTTGTCGTCGTTGGCAACTATCATTGTGCAGCTGGATTTACGAGGGAATCTGCTCCTCGACATGCACCGAAGGCTTCGCGACACGCGTCGAAACCGGTCGCCCCCTTAGGATCGTATATTATAACAAGTTATATGCTGGTGATGTGAAGGAAATCAAGTCCTGGCATTTTTCATCATTCTTTCCTTGTCCCGTTTCCATTCACGATCCTTGATGCTGCTGCGCTTATCATGCTGTTTCTTGCCTTTGGCAAGAGCAATTTCCAGTTTTGCACGTCCTCGTTTCCAATACAGGGCAACCGGTACCAGGGCGTACCCCTGACGCTCTACTGAACCGATCAGGTGACTGATTTCTTTCCTGTTCAGTAACAGTTTTCTCATTCGTGTAGGATCGGCGACAGTATGTGTTGATGCTGAAGTTAACGGGGAAATATGCGCACCGAACAGAAATAATTCGCCATTGCGGATAATGACATAGCTTTCCTTCAGCTGCGCGCGACCGGCACGCATACTTTTCACTTCCCAGCCTTCAAGCGCTATGCCTGCTTCGTATTTTTCTTCAAGATGGTAATCAAACTTGGCCTTCTTATTAAGGGCAATTGTATTGCCATGCGCGGGTTTCTTTTTTCCTTTACTGGACACTATTGGTATTTCGCTATGTGGTTATGCTAAAAAGCACATTCAACCATAAAATTGGCCAACAACGAAATCGGTTTCGGATAAAATCGACTTAAATAGAATAATTATTGGTAACAGGTATGAGTGAGAAAAAGAATATTTCAATTCACGGTCAATGGTCGAACCGATGGGCCTTTATCCTTGCCGCTACCGGTTCAGCCGTAGGTCTGGGTAATATCTGGAAATTTCCATATATAGCCGGTGAATATGGCGGCGGGGCATTTGTGCTCATATACCTGTTCTGTGTTGCGCTTATTGGCATTCCTATCATGATGGCAGAAGTTATGCTAGGCCGGCGGGGCAGACAGAGCCCGATAAATACCATGCGAACACTGGCAAAAGAAGAAGGGCGGCATGGTATCTGGTCCTGGATAGGCTGGATGGGTGTGCTGGCCGGTTTTTTAATTCTTTCCTATTACAGTGTCATCGCAGGCTGGGCGCTGGCCTATGTTTTTAGAGTCGGCTCAGGCATGTTGCAGGCAGCAGACAGTGCTGGCATACAGAATATATTTACCGAGCTGGTCTCAGATCCGGAAAAATTATTGGCCTGGCACACAATGTTCCTGGTCCTGACGATGGTAGTTGTCGCCCGCGGTGTGAAGCAGGGGCTTGAAAAGGCGGTCCGTTTTCTGATGCCATTGCTTTTAATTCTGCTGCTGATACTTGTCGGCTATGCCATGAATACAGGGCATTTTGGCGATGCTGTCGACTTTCTGTTTAAACCCGACTTCAGTAAATTGACAGGCGGAGCCATATTGACAGCTATGGGGCATGCTTTTTTTACTCTCAGCCTGGGTATGGGTGCAATTATGATTTATGGCTCATATTTGCCGAAAAACACCTCGATAGCGAAAACGTCCATCATTATTTCTGTGGCTGATACCCTGGTAGCTCTGTTGGCGGGGCTAGCGATTTTCCCGATTGTTTTTTCCTTTCCTGATCTTACACCTGGCGCCGGCCCCGGGCTTATTTTTCAGACCCTGCCACTGGCCTTCGCAAATATGCCTGGCGGGCTGATATTCGGCACTTTATTTTTTATTCTTATTGTTGTTGCCGCATGGACATCATCAATTTCATTGATAGAACCGGCTGTTGCCTGGCTGATAGAAAATCGTGGGATGACGCGTGTCAAGGCTGCCGTCTTGTCAGGTCTTGCCACCTGGCTTGTGGGTATTGCTACCGTTCTTTCCTTCAGCCATTGGGCATTCGATTTTAATTTCCTTGGTGCTGTCAAACACAACGGTGTTTTTGATATCCTTGATATTCTGACTGCGAACATCATGTTACCGGTAGGCGGGTTGTTTATTGCCATCTTTGCCGGCTGGATGATGAAAGAAAAGCACAGTAAAGAAGAGCTGGGATTGAAACACAGTTACATTCTCTGGCAGTTTCTGATCAAGTATATTGCACCGGTTCTAGTCATTGTGGTTATCCTTAATCTGTTTGGCGTTATATGATTCACCTGCTTATGTTGATGAGGCAGCGCTAATGCCGAGGATAGAAAAATCTGCTCTGGTTCCCTACAGTGCAGATGAGATGTTTAAATTAGTTACTGATATCTCGAAATACGGTGATTTTCTACCCTGGTGCGGCGGTGCGCGGGTTCTCCAGCGTGATGGTGACGAGGTGACGGCAGAGGTTGATATAGCCTACAAGTCGGTCAAACAGTCGTTTACTACAGAAAATGTGTATGATGAAGGTAAGCAGGTTACTATGCGTCTGAAAGATGGCCCGTTTAGTAACCTGAATGGCGTCTGGAAGTTTATTGCACTGGGCGACAATGCCTGCAAAATTTTATTTGATATTGAATTCGGTTTCGCTAACCGGCTTGTCGGCGCAGTCATCGGGCCGGTATTCAGCTTGATAGCTAACGGCATGGTCGATGCTTTTCAAAAGCGTGCCATTGAAATATACGGTCCTAGAAAATTATGAATAATCAGTCAAACCCATCTGTATCAAATTCAGAGCGTAACGACCAGGTGAAAATGCATATCGAAGTCGTTTTTGCCCTGCCCAAAGAGCAGCATGTCATCGATATTGAAGTACCAGAGCAGTCAACTGTCGATGATGCCATCAGGGAATCAAAGATCATGGAAAAATATCCTGAGATAGATCTCGATGTCAACAAAACAGGTATCTTTGGCAAGCCAGCGAAAAGGGATGCCGTATTGCATCCGGGGGATCGGGTTGAAATTTACCGTCCGTTACTCTGTGATCCTAAGGAGATGCGTAAGCTACGCGCAAAAGAAGGCAAGGAAACGCGTTCAGGTGCATGAAAGGCTTAAGACTAAGGCACGAAAAACCTATATATTCACTTTTTATATCTTTCGGTATCTTTAATCTTCCCTACCTTAATCCCAGATCTTATCCCAGCCTCGTTGAATTAACCCGTCCGACTTTGGTTTCTCGTCAATAACTACGGTTTTTGTCTGGCTGCTGCCCGACTGTTCATCCGTTGTGGTCACTTCGCCGACTATTTTATATAGCTGGTCATCCTTGAAAAAAAGTGTAAGCAGCTTTTTTTCAGAATCTTTTTTTCTTGCCTTGCGTAAAGAATAGAAATAATCCCAGCGATCAGGGTGAAAACTATCCTGAAGCATTGATGTTCCAAGCAGAGTTTGAACATCAGCTTTACTCATACCTATCTCAAGCCTGGCCAGACGATCAGGGTCAAGTATGTTGCCTTGCTGAACATCATGCTTATAGGTTTTGATGCAGGAACTCAGGAACAATAACGCCAGAATAACTCCTGCAACTTTTAAAAACTTCGTCATACCGATATCAATCCTTACTCTTTTAGACAGCATGGGATGATAGCTGATAGTATCTGGTCAGACTACTATTTTGATTCTCATTATGATTTCTGGAGAGGCAAATGCCCGATAAATCTGACCTGAAGAAAGCGGGGCTTAAAACTACTGTACCAAGGTTGAAGATTCTCAGACTACTCGAAGAGAGTAGTCAGCGCCACATGACAGCGGAAGATGTGTACCGGCAATTACTTGATGCCGATGAGGACATCGGCCTCGCCACCGTTTACCGGGTGTTAACCCAGTTTGAGGGCGCAGGGCTGGTAATCCGTCATCACTTCGAAGGCGGAAGCTCGGTCTTTGAGCTAAATGAAGGCAAGCATCATGACCATATGGTCTGTGTTGAATGCGGCGAGGTGTTTGAGTTTTTTGACCCCCGAATTGAGGAACGGCAGAACCAGGTAGCTGCAGAATCAGATTTTTGTATCGATGACCACAGTCTCTATCTCTATGGCGTCTGCAAGGGCATGAAAAAGAACGGTAAGTGCTCGAAAAAGACAGTCTAAGTGTTCAGCTTCCGCTTTACAGTCGATATCAGTATAAACAGCTTCAACTCTTTCAAAAATACCAGGCACTAACGATAGATTTAACAACTCCCCTGTTTTAGCATTTCCTCGGCATGAGCACGAGTTTGTTCAGTAATTTCGATTCCACCCATCATGCGCGCAATTTCTTCCACTCTTTGATTCTCTTCTAAAGCATGAATACTGGCTTCAACCGGGTCGCCGGATTTATTGATTAGTATTTGATGGTGAGCATTGGCGGCAACCTGCGCCAGGTGGGTGACGCAAAGTACTTGCCTGACACTACCCAGGCGCGCCAGCTGCTGACCGACGATTTCTGCAACCCGGCCACCAATCCCGACATCGATTTCGTCGAATACTAATGTTGGTGTACTTGATGCCTCCATCACGCAGACTTGCAGAGCCAGAGCGATGCGTGACAGCTCACCGCCCGAGGCAACTTTGTTAAGGGGTTGAGGTGCCTGTCCGGCGTTAGCTGCGACCTGGTATTCAACCCTGTCCATGCCATGACGACGAGGTGAATCCAGGTCGGCGTCGCTGATTTCGATGACGAATACTCCGCCCTCCATGCCCAGTTGTTGCATCCGCGATGTGACTTCCTGAGAAAGCGTTAAAGCTGTCTGCCTGCGCTGCTGCGACACTTTGCCTGCCAGTTTTCTGTATTCTGCGAGATCAGATTCAAGTTCATTTTCCAGCTCAGCAATGCGCAGTTCTCCGGATTCGAGGTCGTGCAATTGCTGCTGCAGATTGTTGAGCAAAGCTGGCAGCTCACTGGGATTGACCCGGTGCTTGCGTGACAGGTCATGGATAACCCCCATACGCTGATTCACCCATTCCAGGCGCTGCGGGTCGGTGTCCATTTGATCTATATATTGCCTCAGCCTTGCGATGGCGTCATCGAGATGAATGCTGGCATTTAGCAACAGCTGGTTAATATCAACCAGCGTAGGGTCAAAACGCTCAAGCTGCTGCAGTCTGCGAATGGAGTGATTGAGCTGCTGTTCTACATCGGAATTGCTATCATTACTCAGGCTATAAAGGTTTTCATTGATACCTGTTATCAGGTCACTGGCGTTTGCCAGCCGACGGTGTTCCTCTTCGAGTTCAGATATCTCATTGTGTTCGAGTGCCAGCTGTTCAAGCTCTGTTACCTGGTAGCGTAGTAATTCAAGTTGCGATTCACCTTTACCATCCATAGCTCGCAGCTGATTTAGCTGCTGCTGACAACGTTGAATATCCTCATAGCTGGACGCCATTTTCTCCATGTCATCATGGTGGCCGGTAATCGAATCGAGTATTTTTCGCTGATCATCGAGCCGTAATAGTGATTGATGTTCATGCTGACCATGTATATCAACCAGGTAATCACCGAGTTGTCTAAGTTGTTGCATGACGACAGGGCGGCCATTGATAAACCCGCGGCTGGGCCCGCTACGGCGCACTATTCTGCGAATGACACAATCTCCTTCTGCATCCAGTTCCTGCTGTTTAAGCCAGTTAGCGGCATCAGAACAGTCAGCCAGGTCAAAAGAGGCAATGATTTCAGACTGATCCTCTCCCTGACGGATGATGTCGCTTGAAGTTCGTCCGCCCAGCGCCAGGTTGAGCGCGTCGATAAGAATCGATTTTCCGGCACCGGTTTCACCGGTTATGGCGGTCATGCCTTCACGCAAACCGAGTTCAGCCTCGCGGACAATAACGAAATTTCTTAAGTACAGAGAGACTAACATTGGACTGGATATACTAACCCCAGCCAAGCTTGGCACGAAGCACATCGAAATGACTATGGTTGACTGGCCGAAGTAATTTGACACGGTGCTCAGCCATTTTTATATCAACGATATCGCCATCTTGCAGGCGCACAGCTGACTGGCCATCAAAACTGACATAGCTGTTGTCCTGTCCGCTATCGAGCAGGCGTATGCGTACGTTGCTTCGGCTATCAATCACCAGGGGACGGAAACTTAGCGTGTGCGGACAAATTGGCACCAGGGTAATTGCCTCCAGTTCTGGCGCTAGAATAGGACCGTTAGCAGACAGGGCATAGGCAGTGGAACCCGTCGGCGACGCAACGATGATGCCATCAGCGCGCGCAGTGTTGACATGTGTCCCATCAACCAGTGTTTCGAATTCGATCAGTCGTGCCAATTCTCCTTTGCTGACCACAACATCATTGAGCGCCTCTGCGCGATGTATGAACTCGCCATCACGGTTCAGGCTGGCACTGAGAAGGATGCGCTCTTCCTTCTGATAGCTGCCATGCAGAATTTCCCGTAATATTGTTTCCATCTCTTCGCGTGGGATATCAACGAGAAATCCCAGTCGGCCGAGGTTGATGCCGGCAAGGGGTATATTATGAGGGGCTATTTCTCGTGCAATATGCAGTAAAGTACCATCTCCTCCAACTACAATTGCGAGATCGGCATCTGCATTACCGGCGTCTTCATTTTTTTGACGTTTTACCTCACAGCCGAGCTTCAGCAGGCAGTCTTCTAACTGATCGGCAACCGCTTTGGCAGCTGGGTCATTGTGTCGTGAGAACACAGCAACAGTTTTAAAAATTAGTGACATCAGATGCCGGCTCCTGTTATTTCGCAATAAGAGAGTAATCGACTTAAGCTCAGAACGGAAGAGTTTGACGAGAATTTACAGAGGAACTTTATTGTCATCATGCTATGGGTATAATGAGGCAGTGATGCACATGATGTTTTAACCTGGTTAAGTCTCTTTTCATTGATGGTAAAGATGGCCGATTCGCTGAATTCACGCTCAGAAATTCTTTTAAAAACCCTGATAGAGGAATATATCGAGGGCGGGCACCCTGTCGGTTCAAAACAGCTATTGAAGAGTTCAGGTCTGAGCGTCAGCGCTGCAACGATTAGAAACGTCATGGCCGACCTGGAAAACCTGGGCCTGGTCCACTCACCTCATACCTCCGCAGGGCGCGTGCCTACCCAGAGCGGATACCGCCTGTTTGTTGACACTTTGATCCGTGTGAAACCGGTGTCGCCCGGAATCAGCAAGGAGTTTGCAGCTAATTTTTCTGGTGAGGTTGATGTCGATAAACTGATTCAGTCGGCTTCCAGCCTGCTATCTGATGTAACACATTTTGCCGGTGTGGTCATGGTGTCTAATAGTGACCAGGGAATTTTTAAGCAGATTGAATTTCTCAACCTCGGGCAGAACCGTCTGCTGGTTATTCTTGTCAGCCAGCAAGGGCGTGTGCAAAACAGAGTAATCACTACTGATAGAGAATACTCACCCTCAGAACTGGTGGAGGCGGCCAATTTTTTCTATGAAACCTTTAGTTGTCAGCCTCTGGAAAATGTCAAAATGATGCTGCTGAGCGGAATGGAAAAGGATACCGCGGGAATGAACCGTGTAATTCAGGAGGCGATTTCCCTGGCAAGAAAAGCCTTTAACCCTGAGAAGAGTGATGAAAAAAACCTCACAGTGAGTGGTGAGGAACAGCTCATAGATGTT
>JARFQI010000041.1 GCA_029287855.1 Arenicellales bacterium
GTATTACAGGAACTTGGACACGAAATAAGATATAGTTAGCCGTTCAAAATCCGTTCCCAGTGAAGAGTCTCAAGTATGTTAGAAGTCATCATTCTTGCTGCCGGTAAAGGCACGCGCATGGTATCAAGTCTTCCCAAAGTCCTGCATCAAGTGGCTGGTAAGCCCATGTTGCAGCATGTTCTGGACACCTGTCATGAGCTAGGTGCAGATCGACTGCATGTGGTCTACGGTTATGGTGGTGATCTGCTGCGAGAAAAAATCCAGAATGATGACGTAAACTGGATTTTGCAGGCAGAACAGAATGGAACTGGGCATGCAGTTGATATTGCAATGTCGCACGTCTCAGATGAGTCAACTATTATCGTTTTGTATGGCGATGTGCCGCTGATTTCAAAAGAATCACTTAATGCGCTATTACAGGCTTGCGGTGAACAGTCCGTTGCATTGATGACTGCTTTTTTACAGGATGGTGGTTCATATGGCCGAATTCTGCGTGACAGCAACCAATGCTTTCAATCAATTGTTGAGCACAGGGACGCAACTCCGGAACAATGTGAAATCAATGAGATCAATACCGGCTTTCTTGCTGCGCCCGCAGCAAGGCTCAAGTCATGGGTGTCAAAGCTGGAATGTGAGAACGCACAGGGTGAGTTTTACCTGACAGATATATTTGCCATGGCAGTTGCCGATGGCGTGCCGGTAGAAACATGCCAGCCAGTGGATAATTCAGAAATTTTAGGGATTAATGACAGGCAGAACCTGTCAGAAGTTGAGCGTATATATCAACAGCAGCAAGCTAAGCGCTATTTACAGGCAGGTTTGACTGTCTGTGATCCGAATCGTTTTGATATACGCGGCAGTCTGAAGCATGGTAAAGATTGCTCAATTGACATAAATGTCATTATTGAAGGAGAAGTTACTCTTGGTGACCGGGTGTCTGTAGGACCGAATACACTGCTTAGAAATATGACAATCGGGGATGATGTTGAAATAAAAGCAAACTGTATTCTGGAAGATTCAAGTATTGGAGAGCTCGCCATTATTGGCCCGTTTGCTCGCATCAGGCCTGAATCAGAGATCGCCAGCTTGGCCCATATTGGAAATTTTGTAGAAATCAAGAAAAGCCAGGTTGGCAGCGGCAGCAAGGTAAATCATCTTTCGTATATCGGAGATACAGAAATCGGTGCGGATGTGAATATCGGGGCAGGTGTGATTACCTGTAATTATGACGGCGCCAACAAGTTTAAGACAATCATCGGTAATAATGCCTTTATCGGTTCGGATAGCCAGCTGGTAGCACCGGTTGAGATTGGCAAAGGAGCAACTATTGGTGCCGGTTCGACTATCACACAAAATGCACCTGATAATGAATTGACACTTAGCCGAGCAGAACAAAAAACAAGAAAAGGCTGGCAGCGACCAGTCAAAAATAAGGCTTAAAAGGGGCACCGAAAAAATGTGCGGAATTACTGCCGGTGTTTCTAAAATTGATGTTACAGGCACTTTGCTTGGGGGGTTGGTAAGACTTGAATATCGTGGTTATGACTCAGCTGGGCTGGCACTGCTGAATGACGATGGCGAAATCCTCCGTAAACGTTCGACAGATCGAGTGGCTGCGCTCAAGAAAAAGGTCGCCAGTGATAAAGAAATGAGAGGTAATATTGGAATTGCTCACACGCGCTGGGCAACCCATGGTAAACCAACCGAAGAAAATGCCCACCCGCACATCTGCAACGAGACAGTGGGACTTGTGCATAATGGCATCATCGAAAACCACGAGTCACTGAGGGCTTCTCAGGAGAAGCTGGGTTACAGATTTACTTCGAATACTGATACCGAGGTTATTGTCCACCAGGTTCACCATAATCTCGAACAATCAGCTGACCTTTTTAGTGCTTTACAGCAAACCGTCAAGGAACTGGAAGGCGCATACTCCCTGGCTGTTATCAGTAACCTTGAGCCGGATAACCTGGTCGTAGCCCGTCGGGGCAGCCCATTGGTCATCGGTTTGTGTGATGGTGAGAACTTTATCGCTTCCGATGTCTCTGCCCTAATTTCAAAAACAAGGAACTTCATCTTTCTTGAAGAAGGGGATGTTGCGTGCATCACAACCGATGATGTGCAGATTGTTGACGTAAATGGTAAGCAGGTTGAAAGAGCGGTTCATAAAAGCAAACTAAGTTCAGACTCGGTCGACCTTGGCGAATATCGGCATTACATGCTGAAAGAAATTTATGAGCAGCCTGCTGCAGTTAGTGACACCCTGGAAGGACGTTTATCAGGCAATCACCTGTTAGCGGAAACGTTCGGGCACCATGCGGATAAGATTTTCAATACTATTAAAAACGTCCAGATTATTGCCTGTGGAACCAGTTATCACGCAGGGCTGGTAGCGCGCTACTGGATGGAAGGGCTTGCTGGTGTGGCGACTTCCGTCGAAGTGGCAAGTGAGTTTCGTTATCGATCCCACGTGGTGCCGGAAAACTGCCTGGTAATTACTGTTTCTCAATCTGGAGAAACTGCGGATACCCTGGCCGCGCTGAAATATGCGAAGCAGATTGGTTATCAGCATTCCTTGTGTATATGTAATGTTGCTGAAAGCTCACTAACACGCGAATCGGATATGATGCTATTGACCCATGCTGGTCCCGAAATAGGCGTTGCATCAACCAAGGCATTTACTACACAGTTGATTGCTTTGATGCAGGTGGTTATTGCACTGGGTCAGCGCAATTCACTAAGTAAAAAACAGGAAGAGAGAATCGTCAGTGAATTAAGAAGCGTGCCGTCGAAAATATCTGAAGCGCTTGAGCTTGATGCGAAGATTACTAAAATAGCTGAAAAATTTGCCAATAAAAAACACGCCCTTTTCCTTGGCAGAGGAACACATTTTCCCATTGCAATGGAAGGTGCTTTAAAGCTTAAAGAAATATCCTACATTCACGCCGAGGCCTATCCGGCCGGAGAACTCAAGCATGGGCCGCTGGCACTGATAGATAGCGAGGTGCCTGTAATAGCAGTAGCTCCAAATAATGAATTACTGGAAAAGTTGAAATCAAACATTCAGGAAGTCAGGGCACGAGGTGGAGAGCTGATTGTTTTCGCTGACCCCGGTACAGGTTTCAAAGAAGAGGATGGGCTTACCGTTATTGAAGTGGCTCCCGTTGATAACATTATTGCACCGATTATCTTTACTATCCCTCTGCAGATTCTAGCTTATCGCGTGGCCCTGATTAAAGGTACCGATGTCGATAAGCCGCGCAATCTGGCAAAGTCTGTGACGGTTGAGTAAATAGCTGAATAATGGATGTTTCTCACCTGCTTGATGGGCTTAATGAACCACAACGAAAGGCTGTAGCAGCAGATGAAGGACCATTGCTGGTGCTCGCAGGTGCAGGTAGCGGCAAAACAAGAGTATTAACACATCGTGTAGCCTGGCTGGTCCAGGCCTTTTCCTATTCGCCACTGTCTATACTGGCCGTGACTTTTACCAATAAAGCGGCCAGTGAAATGCGTGGGCGCATCGAACAGATGCTGGGTTTTCCGGTTGCAGGTATGTGGATGGGAACATTCCACGGGTTATCGCATAGGTTGCTGCGGGCACACTGGCAGGAAGCAGGTCTGCCGGAAAATTTCCAGATCATTGACAGCGATGACCAAAAGCGTGTGATCAAACGTTTGATTACAAGTATGGAACTGGATGATGCCTACTGGCAACCGAAACAGGGTCAGATTTTCATAAATCATCACAAAGAAGCAGGCCGCAGGGCGCGTGATGTGCAGGCGGGACATGATCCACAGCAGCAGCAATGGACCAGGGTATACCAGGAATATGAAGCGTATTGCCAACGGGCAGGCATAGTCGACTTTGCTGAATTGTTATTGCGTTCATGGGAAATGATGCATAACAACGAAATATTAAGGCTTCGTTACCGTGAACGTTTCCGTGCAGTGCTGGTGGATGAATTTCAGGACACCAATAATATTCAGTACCGCTGGTTGAAAGAGTTTGTCGGGCCTCAATCAAACATCATGGTTGTTGGCGACGATGATCAGTCGATTTATAGCTGGCGCGGGGCAGAGGTAGAAAACATTCGAAAGTTCGAGAAGGATTTCAGTGGCACTGAAATGGTCCGTCTGGAGCAAAACTATCGGTCTACATCCACTATCCTGAATGCTGCCAACGCGGTCATCAGCCGTAATCAAGGCAGGATGGGAAAAACGCTCTGGACAGATGGCGAAGATGGCGACCTGATCAGGCTTTATGCTGCATTTAACGAGGTTGACGAGGCCCGCTTTACCGTCGATCGTATTAAAAACTGGGTAGAAGAGGGTAATTTACGTTCCGAAGTGGCGATTCTTTATCGCTCGAATGCACAGAGTCGCAGTTTTGAGGAGGCGTTGTTTAATGCCGCCGTACCTTACAGGGTCTATGGCGGGCTGCGATTCTTCGAGCGTGCTGAAATCAAGGATGCTCTCGCCTACCTGCGACTGACCTTGAATCATGATGACGATACCTCTTTTGAGCGTATCGTAAACGTGCCAACCAGAGGAATAGGAAACCGCACACTTGATATCGTCAGGCAGCATGCCAGAGCTAATTCTCAAACAATGTGGCATTCATCCAGCGAACTTATACAGGGCAATGATCTCACTGCACGTGCAGCGAACGCCCTGCGTAGTTTTCTGGAACTGATTGATGCAATGGCCACGCAGATGTCAGAACTCGAGCTGTTTGAACAGGTTGAGCATATGCTGGGACAGACGGATCTACTCGCATTCCATGGCAATGCAAAAGGGGAAAAAGCAGAAACGCGTGTAGAGAACCTGAAAGAACTGGTGACTGCAGCACGCAATTATTATCAGGATGAGGAAGAAGAAATGGAGCCCCTGTCGGCCTTTCTGGCTCATGCGGCACTTGAGGCAGGAGAGGGGCAGGCAGAGGCATGGGAAGATTGTGTGCAGCTGATGAGTCTGCACTCGGCCAAGGGGCTTGAATTCCCGCTGGTATTTCTCAGTGGCATGGAAGAAGGCCTTTTTCCTTCCCAGCATGCGTTAAATGATCCTGCGCGGCTGGAAGAGGAGCGCAGGCTTTGCTATGTTGGGATGACGCGTGCTATGAAGCAACTGTATATTACCTATGCTGAAGTGCGAAGATTATATGGGCGTGAAAACTACACCACTCCATCGAGGTTTTTACAGGAGATACCAGCTGAAGCTATCGAGGAGGTTAGAACGCGCACAGGTGGGTACCAGGCAGCATGGCAAGGGCATCAACAGTATGATACAGAAAGTTCAGCATTGCCTGGCTCTTCAGCAGGTGATCTGCCGCTGGGCGCAAGGGTTTTGCATGATAAATTTGGAGAAGGCGTTATCATGAACGTTGAAGGCAAGGGCGAGCATACACGTGTACAGGTGAATTTCGAGTACGCCGGTATAAAATGGCTGGTGCTTTCGTTTGCCAAACTTACTCGTTTGTAAGGAGGATAATAGTGATTCAGAAGATCTGCGGAAATAAGAGTAGCGGGAGTAAATGTTTTCTCACTGTTGCTTTCAAAATATTACTGATTGTCGTAGCCGTCGAGCTGGCGGAATATTTATTCACTGCATTCGCTGGAAAAGATGGCAGCGTAAATGGACTGGTATTAGGCATCCTGCGCGGTTTGATTATTGGTATCGGCATATTTTTCCTGTTTATTGTGAAGAAGCCTGACGTAGTAAAAGATGAAGCTATCGAAGAAGAAGCACCTGCGGTTGCAGTTGATAATGAACCTATCCAGATTCCAAATATTGATGCCTTGACCCGGACATCAAATGAAACTGGGCTTACCATCAGTATTCTTGAACTGATGGCGTTAGCAGATCGCTATGGACATAAATTGTCCATAGGAATGATAAAAGTTGATGGCCTGGATGCTCTGGAAAAAACGGCAGCAGATGATGCAATGATTAATATGGCGGGCTTAATGACAGAGTCTCTCAGGCTACCGGACAGAATTGGCCGATTTAGAGATAATATATTTATGGTTCTGCTGCCAGAGTCTGATATAGAAGGAGCCGCTATTGTTGCTGGCAGGCTGAGGGAGAGCCTGCAGCAAAGTAATAACGCGGTTTCTACAGGACAAGTTTCAGTATGGATCGGGATGACGGAGTTTCAGCGAGGTGAAGATATGCAAAGCCTATTTGACCGGGTAGAGGCTGCTGCTGATCAATCTCGAAATGAAGATAATGGTGTCTGCATTAAACCTGCATAACAAAGATAAATGAAAAGACGAGAATTTATTAAATCATCAGGTCTGGCCAGTGCTGCCCTGGGCAGCACTGTGTTGTCTTCACCAGCGGTTCATGCAGGTTCCAGCATCCAGTGGAAGATGGTGACTTCATGGCCAAAAAATTTTCCCGGCCTCGGTACAGGTGCAAATTTTCTGGCAAAACTAATTGGAGAGATGAGTGGTGGCAGGCTAACCGTAAAGGTCTACGGCGCCAAGGAACTGGTGCCGGCGCTGGAAGTGTTTGATGCAGTTTATGATGGTACTGCTGAGATGGGACACAGCGGTGCTTATTACTGGAAAGGTAAAAGTGAAGCAACACAGTTTTTTTCTGCCGTTCCATTTGGCCTGACAGCACAGGAAATGAATGGTTGGCTGTACCACGGTGGCGGAATGGAGTTATGGACTGAACTGTATGATCAGTTTGGCCTGGTGCCGGCAGCAATCGGTAATACAGGCGTGCAGATGGGGGGCTGGTTCAATAAGGAGATTAATAGTGTAAATGATCTCAAGGGCCTGAAGATGCGTATACCCGGGCTAGGAGGAGAAGTATTAAAGAGGGCAGGCGGAACTCCTGTCAACCTGCCAGGAGGAGAACTGTTTACAGCCCTGAAATCAGGCACTATCGATGCTACAGAATGGGTTGGCCCATATAATGACCTGGCCTTCGGGTTTTATAAGGCGGCTAAACACTACTACTACCCTGGCTGGCATGAACCAGGCCCTACTCTTGAAGCTATTATCAATAAGAAGGCATTGAGAAGTCTGCCTGCTGATTTACAGGTTATCGTAATGAATGCCTGTCGTGTGGCTAACCAGGATATGCTGGCTGAATACACAACACGGAATAATGATGCATTACAGATATTGGTCAATACACATAAGGTTGATTTAAGAAAATTCCCGGATGATGTCTTATCAGATTTAAAAAAACTGTCTGATGAGGTGGTTGAGGAGCTGGCAGCGCGGGATCCTTATTCAGCAAAAGTTTACCTGTCATTTAAGTCCTATCGCGACAAAGTAGTCAGCTACCATAAAATATCTGAGCAGGCTTTTATGGATGCCAGGGCAAGAGGATAGGCAACTTTTAGTATATTTATCAGGCCACAGGTAAGGCTCATGCAACTTGGCAATTGTTGCGGAGACAGTGATAATGCCTATTTTTGTATAGAGCTTAGATCTCTGTGAACGGACCAATACGGCACTGGTATGTGACAGATTCTTCTCAGGGTTTAATATAGATGGCGATACACTTAATGTCGATGCGAGGTGTACCGGAAGATGAGCAGGAAGAAATCTGTGCCTTGCTTGACCAGAATAATATATCTCATTATGTGACCGCACCTGGCAACTGGATGATATCCGCTGGAGCTATATGGTTAACAGATCAGGAGCAGCTCCCTCAGGCACATACATTACTAAATGAATACCAGCAACAACGACGACAGAAAGCACAAGAGGAATATAGCCGGAGCCGCTTAAACGGTGAGCAGGAGAGCCTGCTTGAAAGAATTCTTGATCATCCTCTGCGTTTTATTGGCTACCTGGCCATTATTATTTTTATACTATATGTCTCAATAATGCCCTTTCTCGATTTTGGTCAGTGAGCAGATGTGCTGGCGTATTTATGCGTAAGGTTTATATTGGAAAAACCAGTTATTGCTGCTTTTGCTTTTCCAATCAGTAATATGTAGTCAGGCAATTTAATTAACCCTCTCTCTGTATCTTGAATGAAATGAATGAGAAAGTATTGCAAGAAACAATTATGGATCTTCAGGCCCGTTTGGCATTCCAGGAAGATAGTCTTGACACTATTAATATGACCGTTGTCAGGCAGCAGTCAAAAATTGACCTGCTGCAGCGGGAGATACTGCGCCTGAAAGAAATGCTTGAAGAGCTTCGGGGCGCCCAGGGAGATGCAGGTGACGGCATCGAGTTGCCGCCACATTATTGAATTTTTTTTGCTGGCGCACGGCTGATCGATTTTCTTTTTCATCTGCGATGAAGTCTTAACTCATTTTTTCGCCCTTTATGGGCGAGTATCTTTTCTTTGAGTGGCCAAAGAGAAGGAACCAAAAGAAAGGCCACCCTGCCGTGCTGGTCTACGGCTGCTCTGTGCGCTTCAGCGTAAAGCGGGCGCTGCGGAACTCGCTGCGCTCAGACAGTCCTCGCTCTTGTCCGCTCTAAGCCTGCAATGCTCGACAACACAAAAGGGATTTTAAGATCAAAACCAGGCCAACACCGGCCCGCTGACACCTCACACGAAAGAACAATCCTCCTGATCACATAGCCGTCATAGCGGCGCAGGCCGGTATCCAGAATCTTTAAAGAATGGATTCCGGCTGAACCATGCCGGAATGACGAAGACTGGTTATCTTTAGTTTTTTGTCATTAATCCCTGCCTTTGATTCTCAACCTCCTGTTCAGGCTCGCCGAGAAGCACAGGATGAGCCGGAGGTTTCAGGATGTTCTGTCTGAGCGATGGCGAGTTTCACATCCTGCCGGTTCATACGAGCATCGCAGGGCACCCGCAGGGCGGGCATGTCGGGTGTCATTTCTTTTAGTGACTTTTCTTTAGACAAGTAAAGAAAAGTCACTCGCCCGTAAAGGGCGAAATATAAAATGATAATTCAAATGGAGATTCGAAAAGTACACTGCCCGGTGCGGGCGAAAACATCAGCCGTGCGCTAGCATAATAGAAAGAATTAACCCAATCACGAAGGATGAAACCTTCATCCAAGCTCCAATATCGCATCCATTTCAACTGCTGCGCCTTTGGGCAGCGCTGCAACACCGATAGCTGCACGAGCTGGATAAGGCTGGTTAAAATATGTCGCCATAATTTCATTGACTGTTGGGAAGTGGCTCAGGTCAGTCAGGAAAATATTCAGCTTTACAATATCATTGAGGCTGCTATCTGCAGCTGCAGCAACGGCAGATAGGTTTTTAAACACCTGGTTAATTTGATCAGATATGTCATCACTGATGATCTCCATAGTCTCAGGAATCAGCGGTATCTGGCCGGACAGGTAAACTGTGCTGCCTGTTTTTACTGCCTGTGAATAGGTGCCGATTGCTTCTGGTGCGTTGTTAGTGGTTATAACTTGACGAGATTTCTTTTCTGACATTCTGTGATTCCTGTAAGAATTATGATGAGAAATTATTTACTGTTGCTTAGGTAGTAACTGTTGTTGCTTCATGAATTCGTTAGGTGCACTTTCGTTCTGCATCGAGGACAAAGTCTATTTCGCGGATTTTTTGCAGTACTTTTTCCAGGTGTTTTGTATCTTTAATACTAATCAGAAATTCCAGTGAGCTGGTGTTGCCATCACGATCATCCATGTCAATATGATCAATATTGCAGCCAGCGTCGGCGAAGGTAGAAGCCAATGTGGCCAGTGCACCCCGCCTGTTTACTGAATTGATCTGTATGATGACATGAAATACATTTCTTGGACCTGTATCCCATTGCACATCTATCAGGCGCTCCGGCCTGTTGCGAAATTCACTTATATTGGGGCATTCCGGACGATGAATAACTATCCCGCGTCCAGCTGTAGCAATGCCCTGAATTCGATCACCGGGAATAGGGCGGCAACATTTTGCCAGATGTATCACCATTCCTTCATCGCTGGCAATACCCAGTGGGCGAACTCCCTTGTTGCGTGCACTCGGCGTTGTGTCACTACTGGCAGTTTCGTCCAGTAGGGGTGCAAGCTGTCTCGCGACCAGTGGTGCCATTCGATTTCCAAGCCCTACATCTTCATAGAGCAGCTCCCTGGTTTTTAAATTTATTTCCTTTAACAATGCTTCCATTCGTTTTTCATCAACCGTACTGAGTGACAGAGCATAAGTATGAAGTGACTTGTTGATTAAGTTTTCGCCGAGCTTTCTTGCTTTACGTCTTTGTAGATGTTTTAAATGATGCCTGATACTTGAACGTGCCTTTGCTGTTGAAACAAAATTTAACCAGCCCGGGTCAGGTATCGCTTTCTTGTCGGTAGTAATTTCAATTGTATTGCCGTTGCGTAGCTGTGTTTGCAATGGAACATAGTGGTGGTTCACGCGAGCGGCAACACAGGTGTTTCCAACATCAGTATGGACGGCATAGGCAAAATCAACAGGGCATGAGCCTCGCGGCAGTACAATGATTTCTCCCTTCGGAGTAAAAACGTAAACCTCTTCCGGAAACAGGTCAATTTTGACATTTTCGAGAAATTCTTTTGAATTCCCTGCCTGTTTCTGTAGATCTAGCAAACCACTTATCCAGTTGCTTGTCTCTTTCTGTACCTTGCCTGACTTATACAGCCAGTGTGCGGCTATACCTGCCTCTGCAATCTGATCCATCTGATCAGTACGAATCTGAGCTTCAATTGGCACTCCATAAGGCGAGACAAGGACGGTATGCAGTGACTGGTAACCGTTGGCTTTTGGAATGGCAATATAGTCTTTAAAGCGGCCCGGTATTGGGGAATATAGGCTATGTAGCACGCCGAGTATGCGGTAGCAGCTATCTATCGAGTCGGTCACTATCCGAATTGCATAGACATCAAATACTTCATCAAATGACAGGCCTTTTTTCTTCATCTTCGTGTAAATGCCATAAAGATGTTTCTCGCGACTGGATATTTTTCCAGTGACGCCATCTTGCTTCATTCGCTTTTCGATCGAGTGCTCGATCTTTTTTAACAGGCCCTTTCGATGACCTCTGCTATGTTTGACAGCCATTTCGAGGGCGTTATAACGCTTTGGGTGGATCGCCTTGAAACTCAGATCTTCCAGTTCGTGTTTGAAACCCTGAATACCCAGGCGGCTGGCGATAGGGGCATATATTTCGAGGGTTTCTTTTGCAATGCGTTTGCGTTTATCCTCACGCATGACACCCAGAGTCCGCATATTGTGTAGCCGATCAGCCAGTTTGATCATAATAACCCTAATATCACGAGTCATGGCCATCAGCATTTTTCGGAAACTTTCTGCCTGTACCTCTGCCTGGTCAGTAAAGCTGACTTTGCTAAGTTTACTTACACCATCTACCAGTTCAGCAACTTCTTTGCCGAAGCCTTTGGCCAGTTGTTTTTTTGCAGTAGGTGTATCTTCAATGACGTCGTGCAGGATGGCGGCAGAAATGGTCTTGCTGTCCATGTGCAGGCCAGCCAGTATCCTGGCAACTTCAACCGGGTGTGATATGTAGGATTCACCGCTTGCACGCCGCTGTCCAGCGTGTGCCTGATAGCCAAAAATGTAGGCACGGTAGATATTTGCGATCTCTCGCTTGCTCAGGTAGGTCTCTAGCAGACCCTCAATGTCCTGAAATTTAAGATCCCGCCCAGGCCCGAAGGACGGGACAGGTTCATGCGTCGGCGGGTGGCGTTTCCTTAGCGATGGAATCAGCATTTGCCGCTATATCCTGATCAGTTTCGCCAGAGACTTCTGTTTCGATGCTATCGGAAAGAAACAGGTCTTCGGCTGTTTCTTCTGGTTCCGGCACATCAATAAGGATATCGCTATTGATATGGCCAGCAGCGATTTCACGGAGTGCAAGTACTGTGTTTTTATCGTTTTCAACATCCAGTTCGCTTTGATAGCCTTCTGCAAGTTGCCGCGCACGCTTGGCTGCAATGAGGACAAGATTAAATCGGTTATCAACATTTTCGAGACAGTCTTCAACAGTAATTCGTGCCATTTAACAATATACCCTTAAAAAATTCAGTGGAACAGATGATTTTAACTTATAAAGGGCATGATAGTCTAACTAAGTGGCAGAATACTTATTAGTTGCCGGGTTGCCTCTGCAAGGTCGTCATTAATGATTATATAGTCGTATTCATCCTGGTGAGACATTTGTTCTTTATATGTTGCCATTCTTGCCATGATCGTTTGTTTTGAATCCTGCTGACGGGAGATTAACCGTTTTTCAGACTCCTTTTCCCCTGGCGGCAGTATCTGCACGCTAATTGCATCAGGATAGATTGCTTTAATGCGCCGTGCTCCCTGCCAGTCGATGTCCAGAATGATGTTTTTCCCTTCGCTAAAGGGCTGATCTATGCTTTCACGAGACGTGCCGTAGAGGTTGTCATACACCTCAGCGTATTCCAGCATGTCTCCGCTGTTAATCAAATTCAGAAAATCCGGCTGGCTGACAAAAAAATAATCTATTCCATTTTCTTCGCCGGGCCGCGGTTTTCGCGTGGTATGCGACACTGCAATAACAGTGTCAGGGACAGCGTCTATCAGGGCATGAGACAAAGTGGATTTTCCGGCACCGGAAGGACCAGAAATGATCAGAATTACTGGATGTCGAGTTTTATGCATAGATTCAGTTTAAAGAAAGTGTTTACTCAATATTCTGTATTTGTTCTCTGATCTGTTCAATTAAAACCTTTAATTCAATTGAAACGTTGGTAACCCGGATATCTGATGATTTTGAACCGAGTGTATTGGCTTCACGGTTCATTTCCTGCATCAGAAAATCCAGTCGGCGGCCAACGGGTTTGTTTGAGCTTAAGGCATGTCGGGTCTCTGTGATATGCGACTCAAGCCGGTCAAGTTCTTCGGCAACATCTGATTTGTTGGCGAAAATGACAACTTCCTGTTCCAGTCGGCCCGGATCCATAGCGTCCTTTAGCTCACTGAGGCGGCTCTCCAGTCTTGTTCTGAAAGCACCCGTGATTTCCGGCAGGATAGAGCGCACTGCATCTACTTGCTCGCCAATGGTGATTAGCCTGGTATCCACCATCTCTGCCAGCCGTTGGCCTTCGCGTTGACGACTACTTACAAGTTCTTTAAGAGCATCATCAAGCAGTGTTACAGCATCAGTGGCGAGCGAATCGTAATCTATACCCTCGTCGCTGATAACACCGGGCCAGCTTAGGATGTCTGTGACACCAATACTGGAGCTTTCATGAATGCGTTTTTCAATTTCATTCGACATTTCAGTGAGTCTGTCTACCAGGCCGATGTTAATAGACATAGTCCCCGGCTGATTTCTGTCAACCTGAAAGCGCAGGCAAGACTCGACTTTGCCGCGTGCAAGCTGGAGATTGATTTTCTCTCTGACAGCTTCTTCTATCATGCGTAAAGGTTCAGGCAGGCGCAAGCTGATATCCAGGTAGCGATGGTTGACTGAGCGTATTTCCCAGATCAACTGGCCCCAGTTTGTTGACATATGAGTGCGCGAAAAGGCGGTCATGCTTGCAGTCATGCTATGATTCTTCTTTTGATGTGTGGGTGGACTTGCATGGTAGCGACTTTATTTGTATGAATAAAGGCAGTTGCTTTAAATAATCAGTTAAATTGCCCATGTCTAAAAGGTATTATCTTTACGATAGCTAGCTATTGCGTGTGATTTTTGTCCTGATATTATGACTTCTATAACTCGATCCCAGCTCTCCAGGAAGACTGAGGGGAGTGCTGTAGTAAAATATCATAAAAATAGTAGCCTGCTGTCATTTACTGGGGTAATTTAATACCATGCCTGAGATAAACAAAAATGGCACAATTATTCAATGTCAGAAATAGCAGACTGTTTATCGATGCATACTAAGATAAATCCACTGATTTACACGGACAAAAATGGCAAAAAATGAAAGATTACAGGTAAATGCACTGCCTAAAGGTTATCGTTTGCCAGAGTATCTGATTGAAAAACCAATCAATGAAGGGGGATTTAGTATTGTCTATCTTGCAACACATCTTCCTACAAGAAGTCGGGTAATAATAAAAGAATTTTTCCCAGTTAGATATGCAAAGCGTATTGATACAGGCCGTGTTGAGACTGTTACCGAAGAGGCCTCACGTTCATTTGGAATGGGGATAAAAAGATTCTTTAATGAAGGCAGCGCGCTAGCCAGAATAAACCACCAGAATGTAGTCCATGTAACCAACCTGTTTCGTGCTAATAACACCGTCTATATGGTAATGGATTTTGAGGTTGGTAGAGATATGCGATGGTATATCAAGCGCAAGAATGGCGGTCTTTCTGAAAAGTTTTTACGTACAGTCTTCCCGGAAGTGCTATCAGGGATGAAAGAGCTGCACAAAAATCACATTCTACATCTAGATATTAAGCCGGCGAATATATTGTTGCGAAGTGGCGGCCATCCTTTACTCATTGATTTTGGTGCCGTGAAGCATATGAAGGGCCTGACGAACCTTGAAGTAAAAGGGCATACACTAACTCAGGGTTTCGCGCCGCTTGAACAGCACAATCATGGCAACATCGGCCCATGGTCAGATATTTATGCAATTGGAGCAACAATGTATGCCTGTATCACAGGAAAACCGCCTCCATCGTCTCCAGAGAGGATAAAGAAGGACAAGCTGGAAGCTGAAATTCGCTCTTTTGAAAAGAAAAAATATTCACGGTCTTTGCTGGAGGCGATAAATTCGGCAATGAAAATGGATATGACTCAGCGACCACAATCAATAGACGAGTTTCTGCTATTGCTTGACGCTGACGTCTCTGCATCATCAAAAATTATGTCGTTTTTAAATAAACCCGTTCTTGGTAACGGCAGGAAAAACTGATGCGCTACAGGTATGCAATATCGACTGAACAGGGTACACGGGATTACAACCAGGACCGAGCTGCCTGTCTTGAAGGCAGTGACTCGGTACTGCTGATACTTGGCGATGGCTTGGGTGGTTATACTGGTGGAGAGATTGCCGCGGACATTCTTGTTGATACAGCTTCCAAGGCTTTCCTGAAAATCAGGACACCGGTGATTGAAGAGCCTTCCTTGTTCCTTGCTCTAATTCTGCAACATTCCCACCGTGCCATAAATCGTTACGCGAAAAATTCTCCTGAAGAGATTGACCCGAGAACCACGGCTGTTCTCTGCCTCATTCAAAATGGTTATGCCTACTGGGCTCATGCTGGGGACAGCAGACTATACCTTTTCCGTAATGGTTCGCAATTAACCAGAACACTGGATCATACAGGATCCGATCAGGCCAAGGGAGGCGGTCATCATATTCCGATAAAAACGGGCCTGTATAACTGCATTGGCGGTCCGTCACGCCCAAGTATTTCACTCGGCCCGGAAATTGCGCTGCAGTATGGTGATCGTTTACTACTTTGTTCGGATGGGGTATGGCAGGGTATGTCGATTGATGAAGTAGCCGAATACATACATGAGGATGATCTGGAAGAAGCAACAGATAATATGCTCGAAACTATAGTGCAGAGACATCCAGATATGTGTGATAACGTTACATCAGTGGTACTTTCCTGGGAAGATAAATCAGCTCCTGGAAAAAGTATGCAGCATGAACAGATTCGGGACCTAACTGATAATGAGCTCTGGCGTGCTGCTCGAGATGCCGAGAAAGGGATCAGGAACAATACTCGCAGCGGCAAGAAGTTCCCACGCAAAGGCAAGGCTCAGAATAATGGCATGTTTTCCACCGAGGATCTTGATTCTGTCATTAATGAAGTTGAGTCATTTGTAAAACAATGGGAAGAAGGCAAATAGTTACTTTACCTGATATGCAATTTTCAACTTACATTTTTACGATTCAAGACTAAATACCAGAAACACTATTCATTATTCTCCCTGCCTATAGTCGCAGCAGAATATCTATTTATAATATCATACAAAAGCGAGAGCCTATGCGTCCTAGTAGCCGTAAACCCGATCAAATGCGGGAGATTAAATTTACCAGACACTTTACAAAACATGCCGAAGGATCGGTGCTGATCGAGTTTGGTGATACTCGAGTTCTCTGCACAGCAACTGTCGAAGAAAGGGTGCCAAGTTTCTTGAAGGGCAAAGGAAAAGGCTGGGTTACTGCAGAATATGGCATGCTCCCCCGTTCGACCAATACCAGAATGGGGCGAGAGGCAGCACGTGGGAAACAAGGTGGCCGTACAATGGAAATCCAGCGTTTAATAGGGCGTTCATTGAGGGCTGCCATTGACCTTGAGGCACTCGGCGAACGTAGCATTACACTGGATTGCGATGTTATACAGGCAGATGGCGGTACGCGTACAGCTTCAATTAGCGGCGCTTGCGTTGCGTTATCTGATGCGATCAATGGCCTGATTCAGCAAGGTGTATTAAAAGAGAATCCTGTTCGAAACCTGGTGGCATCGATTTCAGTAGGCATTTACCAGGGTGTTCCTGTGCTGGACCTTGATTATGCCGAAGACAGTAATGCCGAAACTGATATGAATGTTGTAATGGATGATTATGGTCAGTTTATTGAGATACAGGGGACGGCGGAGGGAAAAACCTTTTCAATGGATGAAATGATTGCCATGACAGAGCTCGCTAAAGCAGGTATTGCTGACATTATTCGCCATCAGAAGCTAGCTCTTGGGGCAGATGGCTAATGGATAGACGTATCGTGCTGGCAACAGGCAATGCCGGTAAATTAAAAGAGATACGGGAAATTTTTTCCGGAATTGATGTCGGTATTGTGGCGCAGTCTGATTTTGGAACACCGGAAGCGATAGAAGATGGCCTGAGTTTTGTCGAAAATGCCATTATTAAAGCACGGAATGCAGCCGCTCATACGGGGCTGTCGGCCTTGTCTGATGACTCAGGAATTGAAGTCGATGCCTTGAATGGAGAGCCGGGAATACATTCAGCACGCTACGCAGGTAACGACGAAAGCAATATTCAACGTCTTCTAAGAGAGCTCGATGGTTTGCCAGATAGCAAACGCACCGCACGCTTCCAGTGTGTAATGGTATACCTTAGACATGCTAATGACCCGGTACCAGTTATTGCTCAGGGTGCGTGGGAAGGGAGGATTCTGCAGGCACCCCAGGGAGAGGGTGGTTTTGGCTATGATCCGGTATTCTATGTTCCTGAGCGAGGCTGTTCTGCAGCAGAACTGAGTTCTGAAGACAAAAATACACTCAGCCACCGTGGTAAAGCATTGCACCAGATGCTTGATGCCCTGGCCTCCAGTTACAGCTAAAACTGTCGGGATGATCGCAAACCAGGCGATTCCACTTGCCCTCTATATTCATATTCCATGGTGTCTGCGTAAATGCCCATATTGTGATTTTAATTCTCACCAGGCAGAAGGCGATGCTATACCCGAACAGCAGTATCTAACTGCGCTGATTAAGGATCTTGAACAGTTGCTTCCACGGGTCTGGGGCAGGCGTGTTTCGACGATTTTTTTTGGCGGTGGTACGCCAAGCCTGCTGTCACCGACCGCGGTGTCGAATCTGCTGTCTGCAATTCGGGCAAGGATGCCGTGTGTTCCGGCTCTTGAAGTTACGCTGGAAGCGAATCCGGGAAGTCTGGAAATTGAAAAGTTTCAGCACTTTCGTGATGCTGGAATCACACGTTTGTCAGTTGGTGTACAGAGCTTTACAGATGATAGTTTGCAACGGCTTGGAAGAATTCATGATGCAGAGCAGGCACATAAAGCTATACAATCAGTCAAGGTCTGCCAGTTCGAAAGCTATAATATTGATCTAATGTTTGGTCTCCCAGGGCAGAGTATTTCTGATGCACAAAATGATCTGGAGATTGCTCTGAGTTACCAACCGCCTCATCTGTCTTTATATCAATTAACCATCGAAGCAAATACCCCATTTATGTATTCAAAACCAGACAACCTGCCTGATCTGGATACATTGGCTGATATGCAGGATGTACTGGCAGTCAGGGCCGCTGAAGCAGGACTCGAGCGCTACGAAGTTTCGGCATACGCTGCTGAGGCGATGCAATGCCGGCATAATGTTAACTACTGGGAGTTTGGCGATTACCTTGGTATCGGTGCAGGTGCACATTCAAAGATAACTGACCAGGCAGGGGTGGCACGTTTCTCCAGGCCACGCTTACCGAAACAATACATCGAGACTGCTGGCACTATTGACGCTTTTGTTGGTGAACGAAATCTTACCGAGGACGATCTGGTATTAGAGTATATGATTAACGCCCTGCGGCTGCGCAAAGGATTTACATTGAAACAGTTTTCTCTGCATACCGGTTTATCTAAAGAGGTTCTCTCTTCAGGTATTGCAGAGGCGATAAATAAAGGTCTGCTGTTTCAGAATAATGACAGTGTTATTGCAACAGAAAAGGGGTTTGGTTTTCTGTCAGATATTCAGTTGATGTTTTCATAATTCATTTTTTTGTTTTACGCCTGGCTATTTCTATTTGTGCTCGCGCATAGCGCAATGTTTTGCCCTCCATAGGCAGGGTTATTTTTTAAGCTTTGGTTGAATTTTCTTACATGTTTCGCCCTTTATCGGCGAGACTCTTTTCTTTGCGTGGCCAAAGAAAAGAGTCGAAAAGAAAAGCCACCCTGCCGTTTTGGCCTTCGGCTGCTCTGTGCGCTTCGGCGTAGAGCGGGCGCTGCGGAACTCGCTGCGCTCAGACAGTCCTCGCGCTAATCCACTCTAAGCCTGCAGTGCTCGACAACACAAATGGGAAGGTAAGATCAAAAACAAAGTCAAAACCGGATCTGTGGCACCTGAAACAAAAGTACAAGCATCCCGACCACACAACCGTCATACCGGCGCAGGCCGGTATCCAGAGTCTTTAAAAGAATGGATTCCGGCTAAGGCATGCCGGAATGACGGAAGTGCTTGTAGTTCGTCTTTGGTCCTTAATCTTTAGTCCTTGATCTTGACCTTAACTTCCCGTATAGGCTCGCCGAGAAGCAAAGGATGAACCGGGGTTTTCGGGATGTGGCTGTCTGAGCATAGCGAGTTTCACATCCCGCGGGTTCATTCGAGCATCGCAGGGTACCCGCAGG
>JARFQI010000102.1 GCA_029287855.1 Arenicellales bacterium
ACTTATTCTGTTTGTCTTAATTGTGATAGCTATTCCCTGATTCTGCAATGGTTTTAAATCAGAGGTTTACATGGACAAGCTTACTGCATATCGAGATAATTGAACTTGTGTTTCACTGCCATAACTAGTGGCTTAAGACAGTTTCTAATTTAACAGGGCAGGTTATATGGTTAAACAGCTTAGAGAGTTTCTAAGATTGGAGTCAGCAGGTGGCATTCTGCTAGTTATTGCAATGGCTTTGGCCATGATTGTGGTCAATACAGGATTATGGCCATTATACAAAAGTTTGCTGTCTATCCCGCTTGAGATCCGCATTGGCGAGTTTGAAATTGCCAAGCCGTTGCTTTTGTGGATCAATGATGGCCTTATGGCAATTTTCT
This sequence comes from Arenicellales bacterium, assembly GCA_029287855.1. GTDB lineage: Bacteria > Pseudomonadota > Gammaproteobacteria > BMS3Bbin11 > BMS3Bbin11 > BMS3Bbin11. Next base: position 381 of record JARFQI010000102.1, read on the forward strand.
TTTTCCTTATCGGTCTGGAAGTTAAACGTGAACTGCTGGAAGGCGAATTGTCTGACCCTGCACAGGTTATGCTGCCTGCGGTTGCGGCCATAGGGGGTGTAGTGGTTCCTGCCCTGGTGTTTACCTGGTTCAACTATGGTGATGAATCCGCCATGCAAGGATGGGCGATCCCTACTGCAACAGATATCGCTTTTGCACTGGGAATTCTCTCACTGCTGGGTAATCGTGTACCGCCATCATTGAAGCTATTCTTGTTAACACTGGCGATTATTGATGACCTGGTGGCGATTCTTATTATCGCCGTATTCTATTCTGTAAATATTTCGACGCTTTCCCTGGTGATTGCCCTCGTCGCCTATGCTGCCCTGGTGTTCCAGAATTGGCGTGGGGTGATGCGCCTAACCTCTTACCTGGTGTTTGGGCTAATCATGTGGGCGGCAGTACTGAAGTCCGGTGTTCATGCAACGATAGCCGGAGTGTTAATTGCCTTTACAATTCCGTTAAAGCACCCAGAGGGTAAAGAACATTCGCCGCTACGAAATCTTGAGCACGACCTGCACCCGACCGTGGCCTTCTTCATTTTACCTGTATTCGCCTTTGCCAACACCGGTATCCCGATGGAAGGGATGAACATGAAGACACTGCTGTCACCTGAGCCATTTGGTATTGCGATGGGGCTGTTTCTGGGTAAGCAGCTGGGTGTGTTTGGGTTCACATGGGCAGCGGTGAAAAGCGGTATTGCCAAATTACCATCTAATGTAGGCTGGCCTGAGATGTATGGGCTGTCAGTACTAACAGGTATTGGTTTTACCATGAGTCTGTTCATCAGTTCGCTGGCTTTTGAAGAAGGCGCAACAAATCTTAATGCGGATCGACTGGGCATCCTCGCAGGGTCATTCGCTTCTGCTTTGGTTGGTATGGTAGTTCTCTATTTTGCACTGAGAAATAAAGAACCGATTAAGGAAGATAAGGCAATAGAGGAAAATGGTGCATGAACATCCGTGTACTATTCTTTGCCAGCTTGCGTGATATATCGGGTGTCTCAGAACAGCGGCTTGATGTGCAGGAAGGCACGTCTATTGCGTCATTATGGCAGCAGATTTCAGCTGGATTTGAATTGCTGCCGGAAAAAGTTTTATGTGCGGTCAATCAGGAATATGTGGATACCGATTACCGGCTGCATGACGGTGACCAGGAGGTGGCCTTCTTTCCACCTGTTACCGGCGGTTAAGGTCAAAGTTAGACAATGAAGCAGCTAAATAGTCTATTTCTAGACCTCAATGATACAACGCGATACCAGGCATGGCGTGATCAAAAGCTGTCGCAGATGCCGACCAGCATCGATGAGTACATGGTGCCTGTAAAAGACCCGGTTCGCCTGTCAGCGGATGAATATAATGCCATTCATGATTTACTGCAACGCTCGAATATGGCGATATTCGTCGCTGATCCCGACGAAGCACGCAACAAGACGATTCCAGTCAACATCTCATCACAGTTCGGCATGCACCGGCTCGACCATAATATGGGTGCCGACCATGATGGTGTTAGTGAATTGACTGTCCGCAGCGGTCAATGGCGTGGAGGTTATATCCCTTATACCAACAAGCCTATCCACTGGCATACAGATGGGTATTACAATGAGGAAAGGAGAAAAATTAATGGCATGGTGCTGTATTGTGTTCAGAACGCCTTGAGAGGAGGTGAAAACGCTTTACTGGATCATGAAATTGCCTACATACATCTTCGTGACAGCAATCCGGAATACATTCGTGCTTTTCTTCATCCTCAGGCAATGACTATCCCGGCAAACATAATCAATAATAATGAAATTCGACCAGAGCGGACCGGACCTGTTTTTTCAGTCAATGACAGCGGTGCCCTGCATATGCGATATACCGCCCGTACCCGAAGCATCAGCTGGCGTGATGATGAGCTGACCAGGGAGGCTACAGACTGTTTAAGTGAGTTTCTTGCATCAGACTCCCCCTATATTCTGCGCGCAGGTCTCAATCCAGGGATGGGACTGATCTGCAATAATATTCTACATAACCGCAGTGGTTTTGATGAAGACGATAACCATCGTCGTCTGATATATCGCCTGCGCTATTATGATAGAGCTGATAGCTAACGTTTACCCGGGAAAAGTTGATTTTCCTGATCAATATCAGTTACTCATTCTGACTCTCACAGTGCCAGTCGTGATATCCTTTGAAATATAGATTCAGGATAGAGATTCGTCGTCGAAAAAAGGAGTAGGACAATGGCAAAAGAAAACAGACCAAATGACCCGCTGGACATCCTGGGTGTTGCCTATGAAACCATGCTGGAACGTAGTGCGACAGAATTTCACAAGCTGGAGAAGAAATCAGGACCCGCCCTGCATTCATTAATTGATAAAGCCAGGGCAAAGGCTGTCGAGCTTGGTGAGCTAACCGAAGATGAAGCTGCCCGCCTCGCGGAATATCTGAAACGCGACTTGTCTGATGCTTCATTCTATATTTCCGAAACCGGCAGGGAATTTAAAGACTGGCTGGGGTTTGAAGATAGTCTGATTGCGGCAGAATTGCTCGACGTGTTTCTGCAGGCAGCTGACCCTACGACTGTTGAAATGAATGAATTTAAGCTGGAACTGGCGGCTCATTCTATTTACAAAACGAGCGAGGTTACAGGTCCCGGCGCTCTGGTGTGTGATGAATGTGGAGAAGTTCTGCATTTCCACAAGGCGGGCTGCATTCCACCTTGTCCCAAGTGTCATAAAACCAGCTTTCACAGGAAATCCTGATAGTAGAGAGCAATCTCAACTGAGCCAGGTCGAAGGTTTTTACTGACTGGAGATTCTGCTCAGAGGGCTTAGATATCGAAGGACTGGTGCAGTTCCGGCATCACGACTTTTGTATTCGTCAATTTTGATGCGAACGTGTCCATTGCCCGTTCTTCGCCATGGACGATGTATGTCGTTGAGGGGTTGCCTGTCTTTTTGTGCCAGCAGAGAAGACCCTGCTGGTCGGCATGAGCAGAAAACCCGCCAATGGTATAGATTTTTGCCTTTACTCGAATTTCCTCGCCGAATATCTTCACTGTCTCGGCGCCATCAATTATTTTTCTGCCAAGTGTTCCATGTGCAGCGAATCCTACAAATACCACGCTGGTTTTTGAACGACCCAGGTTATAACGCAGGTGATGAACAACACGGCCACCCGTGCACATTCCTGATCCAGCCATAATAACAGCTCCCCCGGTAACCTGGTTGATGGCTATCGATTCTGATGTTTCGCGTGTGAAACGTAATCCAGGCAGCTTAAACGGATCTTTACCACTCCTGAGTATCGAGGCGGATTCTTCGTCGTAGCAGTCAGGATGTCGCCGAAATATTTCGGTCGCTGAGATCGCCATCGGTGAATCGAGAAAGACCGGCAGGTGTTTGTTTAGCGAGCCGTCCTCGACACCTTCGCGCAGGTAATAGAGTATTTCCTGGGCGCGTTCCAGAGCAAATGTGGGAATGATGACATTGCCACCGCGGTCATGCGTAGTAGTAATTGCATCATATAATTCCTCAATCGATGGTTTCAGCAATTTGTGCTGGCGGTCGCCATATGTAGATTCAATGACAACAATATCTGCCTCAGGAGGATCAGCAGGATCACGCAGTATAGCCCTGCCTGAATAACCGAGGTCACCTGAAAACAGGATGCGGCGCTTGTTATCCTTTTCTTCGAGCTCAAGCAGGACAGAAGCAGAGCCGAGAATATGACCTGCTTCATAAAAAGTTACCTGGATGCCCTGGGCAAGCTGGATGGGCTGGTTATATGAGGCTTTTCTGCCAAAAAAGTCGGTCGCATTGAGAGCATCAAGGGTCGTGTATAGTGGGTGAATATCGCTTTCATCTTTACCTTTACGGCGCGCCTTGCGCCGCTTGTAACGGGCATCTTCTTCCTGCAGTCCAGCAGAGTCCAGCATGACCAGGCGGGCGAGTTCGCGCGAAGCCGAGGTTGTGATGATCTCACCCTGAAATCCGCGTTTGACCAGCAGGGGTATACGGCCGCAGTGGTCAAGATGGGCATGGGTTAGGACTAGAAAATCGATATTTGCAGGGTCGAAGCCGAAGTCTCCGGTATTTTCTGCGGTTATTTCCTTCTGACCTTGATACAGGCCGCAGTCAATCAGTACGCGCTTGCCGGCACATTCAACGAGATGGCATGAGCCGGTGACGTTTTGATCTGCTCCATGAAATGAGATTTTCATTTCAAATCAGTATAATAAATAATCGCTTTTTGCATTAATGTCACTCTCCTTCTTAGCTGAGTGAGATTGCTTGGGAGGTAAAACTTTCGCGACTATGACAGAAATATTGTCTGGTCCGCCATTTTCATTTGCCAGCTCAACGAGTTTTTCTGCCGTTTTCTGAGGACTGCCATCCTGACTGAGTACAAAGCCAATTGTATTGTTACTGACTACTTCTGTGAGGCCATCGGAGCAGACCACAAAAACATCGCCAGGCTGTGGGCAGCCAGATGTAAAAGAGGGTTCAACTTCACGATTACCCAGCGCCTGAAGCAGAAGCGCTCTTTGCGGATGATGTTTAGCATCTTCTTTCTTGATTGCTCCCTGTTTAACCATTCCCTGTATCCAGCTATGGTCTACTGATAGCTGGCTTATCTTGCCATCACGAAAACGGTAACAACGAGAATCTCCGATATTTCCAACTACAAACCAGCTGCCACAGAACAGCAGGCAGGCAATGGTTGTGCCCATGCCGCTTTTCTTATCATCATCCCCTGATGCTTCGACAATTTTTCGGTTTGCCTGTTGAATTGATTTGTCCATCAATACTTTCAGTGGTCCGGCTGTTGCGAAAGCATCTTCAGATTTAGCTTCAATGTGAATGCCGGCAATGAGAAACTGGCTGGTGACATCAATAGCAATCTGGCTGGCAACTTCACCTGCGTTGTGTCCTCCCATACCGTCAGCGACGATGGCCAGGCAATGATGATTATCAACAAGAATATTGTCTTCGTTGTTATCGCGACGTAGTCCAGTATCAGTGATTCCGGCGATCCTGATTCGTACGTTTTTGGGGCGACCGGGGATAGCCTGGTTCATGTTTTTCCGGGTGTGGTCATTAATTGTTCTAGTATGTTCTGGTATGTTTTTGACAGTCGCTCAGGGTCTGTCAGCATAACATGTTCATCTATCTGATGAATACTGGAATTGCATGGGCCGAGCTCAACGACTTCAGCGCCAGTCGGGGCAATAAATCGTCCATCAGATGTGCCGCCAGATGTTGAAAGCTCTGTGTTTATTCCCAGAACATCCAGGCATGCATTACTGACGGCATTAACCAGTTCACCTTTTTCTGTAAGAAAGGGACTACCTGACAGTCGCCAGTCAATGGTGTAATTTAATCCGTGCTTTCCAAATATCGCAATAACCCGCTGCTTAATCTGTTCCTCGTTTAATTCTGAAGAAAATCGAAAATTGAACGTTATTTTTACGTCCCCGGGTATGACATTTTCAGCGCCGGCACCCGATGCGACATTGGAAATCTGGAAACTGGTGGGCGGAAAAAAATCATTGCCCTGGTCCCATTCAATGTTTACCAGTTCATTAAAAGCAGGCAGGGCTCGGTGGAACGGGTTGTCTGCCAGGTGAGGATAGGCAACGTGTCCCTGTTTCCCATGTATGGTCATGTATCCATTCAGTGACCCGCGTCGTCCTATTTTTACGGTATCGCCAAGAGTGTTTACTGATGATGGCTCGCCAACGATGCAATAATCAATCTTGATTGACTGTTGCTGCAACCACTGCATGACTTTTATCGTACCATTGATTGATGGTCCTTCTTCGTCGGAGGTGATCAGAAGGGCAATAGTTCCATGGTGCTGCGGGTTCTCGAGGACAAATTGCTCAACCGATGTTACAAAGGCAGCGATGGAGGTTTTCATATCAGCGCTGCCACGACCGAACAATTTGCCGTCTCGCTGTGTTGGTATAAATGGCGGAGATGTCCAGCTAGCTTCCGGCCCTGTGGGAACGACATCCGTATGGCCGGCGAATACAAACAGTGGTGCACCGGATCCATGCGAGGTCCACAGATTATCAACATCCTGAAAACGCAGATGATGACTTTTGAAGCCAATAAATTCTAATCGCTCAGCAATTAGTTTCTGACACCCTTTATCGTCAGGTGTGACTGACGGGCGACTGATCAGCTCACAGCTTAATCCCAGGGTTTCTTCAAGCGATTCTTCTATCATTCATCAGGTCTTGAGCAGTTCACTGTAGCGCTCTGGGCTAAAACCGACTTCTATTACATCGCCGATTTGCAGCACAGGGCGCTTGATTAAAGCCGGGTGTTTCATCATTAATGTCATGGCACGTGCTTCATCAAGATCGTCGCGGTCTTTATCGTCCAGTCCGCGCCAAGTTGAGCTGCGTTTATTTAGCAGGCTTGTCCAGTCTACTTTTTCCAGCCAGGCACCGAGAGTGTGGCGTACAAACTGATCAGACCTGAGATCGAGGAAACTGTAGTCATGGCCATTCTGTTCCAGCCATTTCTGGGCAGAACGCACACTGTCGCAGTTTTTTATCCCCGCCAGGATGATAGGAGTGGCCATGATTTTCTATTGTCTTTAGTTTATAGTTTTTTCTTGTATATTCAGGCTTCACGAAGCAATTCATTGATACCCACCTTGCTACGGGTTTTTTCGTCAACCTGTTTTACGATAATAGCGCAATTGAGGCTATAACTACCATCTTTTGATGGTAAAGAACCTGGTACAACTACCGAGTATGGGGGAACCCTTCCGTAACTGTACTCACCTGTTTCACGATTATATATTTTTGTACTTTGACTGATGAAGACACCCATAGCCAGTACAGCGCCTTCTTCTACTATCACGCCTTCTACTACTTCAGAGCGGGCTCCAATGAAGCAATTATCTTCAATAATGGTTGGGGCTGCCTGCAGCGGTTCGAGGACACCACCAATCCCGACGCCACCGCTGAGGTGAACGTTTTTGCCTATCTGTGCGCAGGACCCCACTGTTGCCCAGGTGTCTACCATGGTTCCTTCATCTACGTAAGCACCGATATTTACATAGCTCGGCATCAGAACGACATTAGGTGCAATATACGAACCGCGACGAGCAGTAGCAGGTGGTACCACACGATAGCCACCCTGTCGGAAATCGCGCGAATTGTTATCGCTGAATTTAGATGGAATTTTATCGAAATAATTTGTGAAACCACCCTTGATAAAACTGTTATCTTCGATGCGGAAATATAGCAGTACCGCTTTTTTCAGCCATTCGTTGACAATCCAGTCACCATCCTTTTTCTCAGCGACTCGTGCTTCACCGGTATCGAGCATTTCTATAGCACTGTATACAGCATCCTTAACATGGCTTGCCGCGGTGCGTGGTGTGATCTCTGCACGTTGCTCAAAGGCTTCTTCGATCTGGTTCTTCAGGTCTTGCATCAGGTTTTCCTCAAAAAGTAAATTCAGTTTTCTCGTTTCAGTTATCCGCTATAGGGATAGAATCTTTATCATTCAATATTCTTACATTTTTTCAGTTATAAATTCTCGAATTCGTTCGGCTGATTCGATACATTCATCCAGTTCGGCCACCAGCGCTATGCGTACGCGGTTTTTCCCGGGATTTCCACTCACCGTGTCACGTGCGAGGTATGTTCCGGGCAGCGTCATGACGTTTTCATTAAGAAACAGGCTGCGGCTGAACTCTTCCTCATTAACCGGCGTTTCGGGCCACAGGTAGAAACCGGCAGGTGGATTATTCAATTTCATTACCGGGTCTAATATACCGATCACAGTGTTGAATTTATCACGATAGACAGCCCGATTTCGAATGACATGTTCATCATCATCCCAGGCGACGACTGAAATAGCCTGGGTCAGGCGGTTTGGGACGCATCCATGATAGGTGCGGTATTTAAAATAGGCATTAATAATATTACTGTCGCCAGCGACAAAACCTGAGCGTAAACCGGGTAAATTGGAACGTTTCGACAGGCTATGAAAAACAATGCAACGTTCGAAGCCAGTTCGGCCTTCTGCAGCAGCAACTTGCAACAGGCCTGCAGGCGGTTTGTTCTCATCCCTGTAGAGTTCACTGTAACATTCATCGGCTGCGACGATGAAGTTATAGCGATCAGCAAGCTCAAGAACCTCTCTATATATGTCAATGGGAATCACACTACCGGTTGGATTGTCCGGTGAGCAGAGGATCAGCAGCTGGGTGTCCTGCCAGACTGATTCAGGTACCTTGTCCAGTTGCGGCAGCCAGTTGTTTGTCTCGGTGTTATTAAGGAAATAGGGTGTAGCCCCTGCCATGATGGTTGCCCCTTCGTAGATCTGGTAAAAGGGGTTAGGCATTACAACGCGTGCCGAGGCATGACTAGTGCGGTCAACAGCTGCCTGTATAAATGAAAAAATGGCTTCACGGCTTCCGCTTACCGGCAGTACATGCTGTGCAGGATCGAGAAGGTCCTGGCTGATGCTAAAACGGCGACTCAGCCACAGGCAAATTGACTCTCTGAGGTTTTCTTCACCACGGGTAAGCGGATAGCCGGAGAGTAAATTACCGCCTGTAGCCAGGATATCATGGATAAACGAAGGCGGTTCATGTTTGGGTTCACCCAGAGACAGCATGATGCGCTCTTTTCCAATTGGAGGCTCTATTCCTGCTAACAGCTGATTCAGTTTTTGAAACGGGTATTCCTGCAGTTTTTCAAGTCGGGAGTTCATTTATCCGAAGTATTTTGCCTGTTTTTCTTCATAACGCACTGTCTATTTTAGAGTTTTTCAATACGTGATTTGTTTTAAAACGTGAGTTCACTGCTGGTGTTCTGGGAAGAATTCAGCCTGTCAATTATATTTTGCTTGATATCATTTTTTATCTCGCTGTCTGTGATGGGCTTGTTGGCAAGATTGGTAACGATAAATATATCTTCAATTCGGGCACCAAAAGTTGCCACCTTGGCATTTTGCAGCTTGATGTCATGTTTATCGAAAACTTCTGCAATTTGATACAGCAGTCCGGGCCTGTCCTGGGCGATCACTTCAATTATAGTCTGCTGGCCCTGCAGTGTTTCCGAGAAATTGACTTCAGTTTGAATAGGGAACTGCTTCAATGCGCGTGGGATATGGGCTTTCAGGGGGTCGCGACCTTTCCGCGGATCCTTTAATTGCGCTGTTAAAGCTTCTTCTATTTCTTTAAGCTTTGCGGGCTCGCTGACAGCATGATCATTTTGATCAAGCACCAGGTAATTATGCAGAGCAAAGCCCATTCGTGTGGTGTGCAGGCGCGCATCGACAATATTCAGGTGCAGGCAATCGAAGCCGGCCGTTGTCATCACAAGCAGGTTTGTCAGATCAGGGGTGAATACCAGTATCTCTGTGCTGCCTGAATTCTCGGCATAGCGTACCGAGACGACTGGCAGATCAAGTGCGCTAACATTGGCCAGTGTTTTCATGTGCCATTGCAGAACATCAATTTTATATCTTAGAAAATAGTCGCTATCAAATATCGACCAGTATTTTTCAAAAGTCTCTGCTGAAAATTGTTCTGGAACAAGAGTGCTGAATAATTCCTGTCGCAGGCTTTCAAGCCGCTCAGCGTTGTAGACACTGTCCGTGCTATCGCGCCTGAGATGTCTCGACGTCGCATGGTAGAGTTGCTGTAATAGCTTGTTTTTCCAGTCATTCCAGACATTTGGGCTGGTGCCTCGCATGTCAGCCATGGTCAACAGGTAAATGTTTTCCAGGCGCTCCTGGTTGCCTACTTTCTCAGCGAACTCTTTGATTACAGCGGGATCTGAAATGTCCATTTTCTGAGCTGTCCATGACATGATCAGATGGTTTCGAACCAGCCAGGCGACAAGGTTTGTATCGAATTCACTGAGGTCATGCTGACGGCAAAACTGGATACTGATCTTCTCGCCTTTTTCAGAATGATTGCCACCACGGCCTTTGGCGATATCATGAAGCAGGGCAGCGAGATACAGTCTTTCTGGCTTGAAAAGTGAATTTATCAGCTTGGTTGCGAGCGGATATTCATCTCGGAATTCTTCGATTGTCAGCCTGCGCAGGTTGCGCAGGACAAAAAGACTGTGTACATCCACTGTGTAGATATGAAATAAATCATGTTGCATCAGGCCGACGATACGTCCAAAGGCCGGGAAATAGGCGCCCAGGACCCCATAATTATTCATTTTTCGCATATTGTGCGTGAGACCTGTACCGTGGCGAAATATAGCGATAAACAGACTTCGGCAGGCAATGTCCTGGCGGAAGTCGCGGTTGATCAGAGATAAAGAGTTATGTATCAGGCGGATTGTGTTAGCCCTGATACCCTTCAGTTCAGGTCTTTCCTGCAGAACGTAGAATACCTCAAGCAGGGCAAATGGCTGGCGATTAAAAACATCATTATCAATGACGTCAACGTAGCCATTTATGGCATTAAAACGACGGTTTATTTTAACGGTTGTATTGTCCTGCTGATCTAGGAAGGCTTCATCAAAATGCTGCAGCAGAATGTCGTTTAGCAGCCCCAGCTCCTTGACTGTGCGGTAGTACCTTTTCATCAGCTGCTCCACTGCCAGGCTTCCCGGCTTGTCAGAATAGCCAAATTCAGCTGCCAGTTCTCGCTGGTGTTCAAATAAAAGACGATCTTCCCTGCGGCCGGTGAGGAAATGCAGACCATTGCGCAGGCGCCAGAGAAAGTTCCGGCAGCGGATCAGAGACTGATATTCATCTTTGGTGAGAAACTCGTGATCAACCAGCCCTTGCAGAGAGGAGGCATTGAAGTAACGCATGGTGACCCAGGTAATCATATGCAGGTCACGCAGGCCGCCAGGGCTCTCTTTTATATTGGGTTCCAGTTTATATGCCGTATCGCCAAAACGAACATAACGTTCAAGCTGTTCCTTGTGCTTGGCGTGGAAATATTCATCGGCAGGCCAGATTTTATCTGTAGCTATCGCATCCTGCATTTGCTGAAAGAGTTCTACAGAGCCAGTTAGCAACCGCGCTTCCATCAAAGTCGTCACTACAGTCAGGTCTTTTGCCGCTTCGGCACATTGGCTGACAGTTCTTACGCTATGACCAATATCCAGACCGATATCCCACAATGTATGCAAAAACTCCTCGCCTGCTTCAGCGAACGCGCCACGCATATCTTCATTGACCAGTATCATCAGATCAATATCAGAAGAGGGGTGCAGCTCAGAGCGACCATACCCTCCAACAGCCACCAGACTGCAACAGTCAGATGCCTTCTCGGGTTTGTTGACCGAATGCCAGATGCTGATCAGCAACTGGTCCGTAAACCAGGTCCAGAGACTTATAATATTGGTGCTGGAGGCTCCATCAGATTGCGCTCGGTGAAGAATTTTCCGTGCATCCAGCAGTATCTGTTTTACTTCTTTTCGAGGATTCGGGTGGTCACTGAGTATAATTGAAAATCTTTTGGCGGCAGGGAAGTCCTTGCGTGTTAGCCTGACGGGTTTTTTTTTCATGTCAGGGCTGCCCTTAGACCTCTTCGCCATTGCGTAAAGTGAGTATTTCATGACCGTCTGCAGTGACCAGGATTGTATGCTCCCACTGTGCTGACAGTTTGTGGTCGCGTGTCACTACTGTCCAGTTGTCCTGCAGCAGTTTTACTTCTTTTTTTCCGGCATTGATCATCGGCTCTATAGTGAATGTCATTCCTTCCAGAAGAGTCACTCCAGTTCCAGGTTCGCCGTAATGCAAAACCTGCGGTTCTTCGTGGAACTGGCTGCCGATGCCGTGGCCGCAATATTCCCGGACGACGGAAAATCGATTTTTTTCAGCATGTGTCTGGATGGCATGGCCGATATCACCCAGCCGTGCACCCGGTCTAACGAGTTCAATGCCTTTTAGCATGCATTCACGGCTGTTTTGAATCAATCGCTCAGCAATTGTTGACGGCTTACCGACTGTGAACATCTGGCTTGTATCACCGTGATAGCCGTCTTTGATTACCGTGATATCGATATTTATAATATCACCTTTTTTCAGTACTCGATCACCCGGAATACCATGACAGACCTGGTAATTCAGTGAGGTGCAGATTGATTTAGGGAAGCCGTGATAGTTGAGCGGTGCAGGGATGGCATCAAGATCCTCGACTATATATTTATGACATATTGTATCGAGTTCATTAGTTGTGATTCCTGCATTGACATGAGGGGCAATCATTTCCAGAACCTGGGCCGCAAGGCGACCGGCAACCCGCATTTTTTTTATTTCGTCTGCTGTCTTGATAGAAATACTCATATAATCAACTCGTAATAGTTCTCTAAAAGCCCGGCATTATAACCGTACTCGGTCTCTGATAATGATATACCGGATTAAATTTGTGGGGTAAATGAACTTTTCGCTTCTATGTTCTCAGTTTCTTAGTATTGAGATCGAAAAGATTACTGGACCTGAATAACGAAACTGAATTGTGTTTTATTGTGTGTTATCTCTGTATGTGATATAACGCGCCCTCTTTTTCAGGTGCTGCCATTGTTGTAGGGTTTTCCTGAATCAAAGAATACATCGTCAGAAATGACACAACTAAAACGATCATGGGATTAATAACGGTGCCCGGGTGTTTGGCCGACATATCATCGACTGCCAGACTGGTGCTGATACTCATGTGAATGTAACCCGAACGGAGATAATATAGATGTCTAAGATTTCGCTTCGCGATATGCTGGAAGCTGGTGTTCATTTCGGCCACCGTACACGTTTCTGGTACCCTAAAATGCGCCCCTATATCTTTGGTGAGCGTAACCAGATACACATCATCAATCTGGAAAAAACTCTTCCCTTATTTGAGGATGCCTGTAACTTCCTCGGAAAAATTGCTTCAAATGGCGGCAATGTAATGTTTGTCGGCACGAAAAGGCAGGCAAGTAAAGTAGTCCGCGAAGCTGCAACGCGCTCCGCATCACCATACGTCGACCATCGCTGGCTTGGCGGTATGCTGACAAATTTCAAGACTGTGCGTAACTCCATCAAGCGTCTTAAGGAACTGGATGAACAGTTCGAGTCGGGTCAGGCAGATAAAATGATTAAGAAGGAACGTTTACGTATCGAGCGTGAACGTGCCAAGCTGGAACGATCTCTTTCAGGCATCAAGAATATGAACGGCCTCCCTGATGCGCTGTTCGTTATTGACGTGAAGTATGAATATATCGCTATCGCCGAAGCAAAGAAGCTTGGCATACCTGTTGTTGCTGTAGTTGACACAAACTGCAAACCAGAAGGTATCGACTATATTATCCCTGGCAATGATGATGCGATTCGCTCTATTCGCCTGTATGCAGAGACAATAGCTGATGCCATTATCGAAGGGCGTCATTCTGTTGCGACTGCTCCTGTTGTTGCTGAGAACGATGATTTTGTCGAAATGGACGATGCAACTGCACAGGCTCTGATCGAGAAAGTGAAAAGTGAAAGCGATGTAAGTGCTGAACCAGAGCAAGCTGAAGAAGCTGAGCCTGTAGTAGCCGTAGCCGCTGAAGCTTCTCCTGCAGCAGAAGCTGATGAAGCGCCTGTCGTGAAAAAAGCCGTGAAGAAGAAAGCAGTTAAGAAAGCAGTGAAAAAGGCTGTGAAAAAAACTGTGAAAAAGAAAGCGGTTAAGAAAGCAGCGGCAAAAAAGGAAGCTGAGTAAAACTGCAGTACAGTTGATCAGGACTATAGATTCTGACCCGGGTAGCTATACCGAGCCAGAATCTTTAATGATTTAATACCGAACATTATAGAGGGTAATTGAGATGGCTATCAGCGCATCTATGGTCAAAGAACTGCGTGAACGTACCAGCGCAGGAATGATGGAATGTAAAAAAGCACTGACTGAAACAGACGGTGACATGGAAGCAGCAGTTCAGCTTTTGCGTACCAGTGGTGCTGCTAAGGCAGATAAAAAAGCAGGTCGTGTTGCTGCCGAAGGTGTTGTAAGTATTTATATTAGTGATGACAAGAAGTTAGGGGTCATCGTTGAAGTTAACTCTGAAACAGATTTTGTCGCAAAAGGTGAAGATTTCCAGCGTTTTGCAGCAGATATTGCAGAAGCGGTCGCTGCCACGAATCCGGCTGACATTGATGCCTTGAACGCAACAAAGCTACCTTCTGGTGAGACAGTTGATGAGACCAGACGTGCTCTTATTGCAAAGCTTGGAGAGAACATTACTGTACGTCGTTTTGAAAGAGTTGAAGCGACTGGTGATGCGGAAATCAGCAGCTATCAGCATGGCTTGAAAATAGGCGTGCTGGTAAGCAGTGCCGGCGGCAATGAGAATCTGGGAAAAGATCTTGCAATGCACGTCGCTGCATTGAAGCCGTTGTGCATTAGTACTGAAGAGGTTCCAGCTGATGCCGTTGAGAAAGAAAAAGAAGTTTTTTCTGCCCAGGCAGCAGAAAGTGGCAAGCCGCCAGAAATTATCGAGAAAATGATCATGGGCCGTATCAATAAATTCCTTAATGAAGTGGCACTGCATGGACAGGATTTTGTTAAAGACCCTGCCGTGACTATCGGCAAGCTGTTGAAAGCTGAAAATGCTTCAGTCGTTTCTTTTACGCGTGTAGAAGTGGGCGAAGGTATCGAGAAGAAAGTCGAAGATTTTGCTGCCGAGGTTGCGGCCCAGGCAAAAGGCGTTTGATTGCTGGCATCTCGCTACAATGAAAATGCCAAGAAATCCTGGAGCTGAGATACAGTGAGCGGATCCGAAACGGGCACCGGTATCCGCCGCATTTTATTGAAGCTTAGCGGCGAAGCCCTGATGGGCGATCAGGATTTTGGCATTAGCCATGATATGCTTGAATATGTCAGTGATGAGATAAGCACTGCAGTTCAGCGAGGTGCCCAGGTTGCAATCGTAGTCGGAGGCGGCAATATTTTTCGCGGCCTTTCCAGCGCTGCGGGCAACATGGATCGTGTGCCTGCTGATCAGATGGGCATGCTGGCAACGGTAATGAATGCAATCGCAATTGCCGAAAACCTCAATCGCAACGATATACCGGCGACCGTACTATCGGCCATTCCTGTCGGTAGCTTCACTGAAATATTTAGTCGACGGCTGGCACTGGAATATCTAGAATCAGGAAAAGTTGTTATTTTTGCTGCAGGTACTGGTAATCCATATTTCACTACGGATACCGCCGCCAGTCTGCGAGCTATCGAAATAAGCGCAGACCTGTTACTGAAAGCGACCCAGGTGGATGGCGTCTATGATGCTGATCCAAAAACAGATCCATCGGCGAAAAAATTTCAGAAATTAGGATTTGATGAAGTTCTCAGGCGTCAGCTGGGTGTAATGGATCTGACAGCTATTACGCTTTGTCTTGAGAATGACCTGCCTTTGCGCGTCTATGAAATGCGTTCAAAAGGTGCTCTTGGTAGAATACTTGACGGGCAAAACGAAGGTACACTGGTGACAAACTGAAGACATCTAGAAGAGTTGTGATCAATTCGGATCATTACTGAGTCTGATAGCAAGGGAAGAAAAACATGATTAATGAAATCCTTGACGATGCAAAAATACGCATGGAGAAAAGTGTCGAGTCGCTGAAAAGTGAATTAATGCGCTTACGAACAGGCCGAGCGAATACTGGTCTGCTGGATAGCATTAAGGTCGACTACTACGGCAGCCCTACCCCCCTTAGTCAGGTGGCTAATATTAATGTTCAGGATGCCCGAACGCTGAGTGTTCAGCCCTGGGAAAAAAACATGATGCAGCTGATCGAGAAGGCGATTCTTGAATCAGACCTCGGTTTAAACCCTATGTCTGCTGGAGAAGTGATGCGTATCCCAATTCCTCCCTTAACTCAGGAGCGCAGGCTGGATCTGGTGAAAATAGTGAAACACGAGGGTGAGGGCGGCAAGGTAGCCGTCAGGAACATCCGGCGCGATGCTATTTCACACATCAAGGAATTACTAAAAGACAAAGATATTTCTGAGGATGACGAACGCCGTGCTGAAGAGCAGGTGCAGAAATTGACCGATTCTCATGTTGCCATTATTGACACTCTGTTGAAGGAAAAAGAAGAAGAATTAATGGAAATCTAATCTTTTTATTAATTCAGGGATACCCTGGTTCTCTGTGCAGGAAAGAAATCAGATGTTTGATATATCTACCTCTGCCATAGCTGGAATCGCCACCTTTTAAATTTAGTTCAATAGCCATTACGTTAAACGCTGCTCCTTGCCGTTACATGTCTGAAAGTATGTCGCGTTACTGCGTGTCATTCGTGCTCTGATGCGGCTAAGCTTAGGTACAATTTAAGATAGATATATTCAGCCGAAGTGCCCTTTAAGAATCTTATCGGCTGGGCTAAACTGTCGCCTTTCCCTTCCTGATGCGGAATTATGTCTCCGGCTAAAAATAAATCTTTACCCAGCGAAAAGAATACAGGGTCTACCATTCCTCGCCATGTTGCGGTGATCATGGACGGTAATGGCCGCTGGGCCAAGCGCAGGGGCCAGTCCAGAGTGATGGGACATAAGAAAGGCGCTGAAGCAGTGAGACGGATTATCCGTAACTGTGGAGACCAGGGCGTCGAATATCTGACCTTGTTTGCTTTCAGTAGCGAAAACTGGAAACGTCCCAATCGTGAAGTCAAATTATTGATGGAGCTTTTTATTTCTGTTCTGGAAAAAGACATTGATGTACTGGTTGAAAACGGCGTGCGCCTCAGCATCATTGGAGATCTTGAAAGATTCGGCAAACGCATTGGCAGATTGATTAAAAAGGCGGAAATGCGCACTGCCACGAATAATCGAATGCATTTAATGATCGCGGCTAATTATGGTGGCCGCTGGGACATCACTCAGGCGTGTCAGCGGTTGGCAGAAAAGTCCCGTAGCGGAGAGCTTAATCCAGATGAGATCAATGAAGAGCTGATCAGTCGTCACCTTGTGACTGATGAAATTCCTGATCCTGACCTGTTTATTCGCACCGGCGGTGAGAAGAGAATCAGCAACTTTCTAATCTGGCAGCTGGCATACGCAGAATTATACTTCACTGATGTGCTGTGGCCCGACTTTTCGAAAGAAAACCTTATCGATGCACTGCAATGGTTTGCCAGTCGCGAACGACGCTTTGGCAAAACCAGTGAACAAATAAGCAAGGCGGGCCATGCTTAAGCAACGCCTGCTGACCGCTGCCATTCTGATACCGGTTTTTCTCGCAGCTCTGTTTCTTATGGATGGGCTGGAGTTTGCTATTTTTCTTGCGGTGATACTTATCCTTAGTCTCAATGAGTGGGCGAATTTGAGCGGTATTCAGTCCATTGCTGTAAAGCTTGCCTATATAACTGCCGGTGTTGTCATTGCAGCAATTATTCAGTATTCGGGACTGGTAGGACAGGCGATGTTCATTCTAGTGTTTGCTCTCTGGCTGATTGTGGTATTGCGCCTGATTCAATTTGGCAGGCAGGTGCACGATCCGAAGGCGACGGCAGGAAATGGCCCCATGGCATGGCTGGACGGATATTTTGTTTTGCTTCCAACTGTACTGGGGCTACAGGTTTTGAAGGCAGATGATCCAGCTGTTCCTCAGCTGTTGCTGATTTTCTTTTTCATCATCTGGTCTGCAGATACGGGTGCCTACCTGGCAGGCCGCACCTGGGGTAAAAATAAGCTGGCTCCGGCAATCAGCCCTGGAAAAACAATTGAAGGATTAATCGGCGGCGTCATTGGTGCACAAATAATTGCTGTACTGGTCGGCATTCTGGTTTGGGAACTTTCTTTATCAAAACTACTGCTCTGGTTACTAGCTGTAGCACTTGTTACGTTGTTCTCCGTCGCCGGGGACCTGTTTGAGAGCATCTACAAACGTCGTGCAGGGGTTAAAGATTCAGGTAGATTATTGCCGGGGCACGGAGGCGTGCTTGATCGAATCGATAGTGCCTGTGCAGCATTGCCGCCCTATATACTTGTTATCTATCAGTTTGACCTTCTCACAAAGAGTGCTGCTGGACTGTGAAGCAACAGGGTATCTGTATTCTTGGCTCTACCGGAACGATCGGCGTCAACACGCTGGATGTGATTCGGCGCCATCTCAAAAGCTTCAGGATTATCGCACTAACCGCCAATCGTCAGGTTGAGCGGATGCATCAGCAATGCCAGGAGTGGCAGCCAGAATATGTTGTGATGTCTGATCCTGAAGCAGCCGCCGCCCTCAGGGAAATTATAATAAAGGAAGGTCTTGCTACTGAGGTTTTCAGTAGTGTGGATAAACTCAATGAAGTTGTTCAGTATGACTCAGTAGATACTGTGATGGCCGGGATAGTGGGTGCCGCAGGATTACTGCCGACACTGGCTGCAGTAAAAGCAGGTAAACGGGTTCTGATAGCAAATAAGGAACCACTGGTAATGATGGGGCAGGTTTTCGTAGAAGAGGCGAAAAAGTCCGGAGCTGTTTTGTTACCTATCGATAGTGAGCATAATGCGATCTTTCAATGCCTGCCATTCGCGGTACAGCAGGCAACAGCAGCTCCCATTGAGCATACACTGAAAGAACACGGAGTTTGCAGGATATTGCTGACCGGCTCCGGCGGACCATTCCTGAAACAGGACAGGTCCAGTTTTTCCTCGATCACCCCTGCCCAGGCATGCGCTCACCCTAATTGGGTCATGGGCAGAAAGATCTCAGTCGATTCCGCCACTATGATGAACAAGGGGCTTGAGCTGATTGAAGCCTGCGCACTGTTCTCGACCAGCCCTGAGAAGATAGATATCGTGGTACATCCTCAAAGCGTCATCCACTCAATGGTTGAATACAACGATGGCTCCATCCTTGCCCAACTCGGGAATCCTGATATGCGGACCCCGATTGCACATGCCCTGGCCTGGCCAAAACGTATGGATGCGGGTGTCGAACGGCTGGATTTGCTGAAAATGTCTGCCTTAGAGTTCCTGCCGCCGGATGTGGTAAAGTTTCCTTCACTGACTTTAGCTCGCCAGGCTGCTGAAACAGGTGGTACTCTGCCAGCTATATTAAATGCAGGCAATGAAGTAGCTGTGCAGTCGTTTCTAGACGGTGACATTCGTTTTGACCAGATTATCGAGCTGGTTGAAGAAACGATGCAGGCGGTAGAATATGAGCCACAGCAAGAGCTTGATAACGTCCTGGCAGCTGATCGGCATGCTCGCAGCTTTGCTGAAAGGCGCGCTCAGAATTTGTCCTAGAATTAAACACTAGATAGAAAAACACAGTAAAACGATATGTTAGAGTTTATATACAGTATTGCCGGGTTTGTTGTGGCACTGGGTATTCTGGTTGCCGTGCATGAATTTGGCCATTTCTGGGTAGCCAGGAAGCTTGGTATTAAAGTGCTGAAGTTTTCTGTCGGCTTTGGTAAGGCTATCTGGTCGCGTACTTCGAGTGATGGAACCGTCTATGCCGTCGGTGCGTTGCCCCTTGGGGGTTACGTCAAGATGCTGGACGAAAATGAAGGAGATGTTGCAGAGGAGGATTTGCCGCGAGCATTCAACCGGCAACCTCTCTGGAAACGCAGCCTGGTAGTACTGGCAGGGCCTATGTTCAATTTCTTTTTTGCCATTGCAGCGTACAGTCTGGTATTTGCAGGCGGGGTTGAAGGCCTTACGCCGGTTGTCGGAAAAGTCGTCGAGAATTCTGTCGCCGAGGCAGATGGTTTCCGTAGCGGAGATGTTCTGCTCTCTGTGGATGGAAGAAAATTGAATACATGGCAGGAACAGCGCCTGTATTTGTTCAGCAAGGCGCTCGCACGAAAAACCGTTCATTATGATGTCATAACCAGTGATGGGCAGCATATCAGCCGCGCGCTTAACCTGGCCAATGTGCCTATGTCTGATATTGATGCCAACCTGGTCGCTGGCGGAATAGGGCTTATTGGCTGGTATCCAAGTGTGCCACCGGTGATAGATCAGGTCATCAATGGAAAACCGGCGCAAATGTCCGGTCTTCAGCAAGGTGATTTAATCACCTCGATTGACGGCGAAGAGGTGATTAGCTGGAATGATGTTGTAAGGCTGATTTCAGCCAGCCCAGGTAAGCCGCTGCAGCTTGCTGTCAGCCGCCAGGGATATTCTCAAACAGTCAGTGTCACGCCTGATATGGCAATGGACGGGAATAAGGAAATTGGACGCATCGGAATTAGTGTAAAACCAGTAGACGTTCCTGAAGACAGGATTGTCGATATCCGTTACGGCCCTGTAGAATCACTATATCGCGGCACAGAAACGACCTGGATGATGTCTGTACTGACACTTCGGATGCTGGCAAAGATGGTGACTCTGGAGGTTTCCAGCAAGAATATCAGCGGTCCGATCACTATCGCCCAGTACGCGGGTAAATCTGCCCAGGTCGGATTTACCAGTTTTTTGTTATTTCTTGCCATCGTAAGCGTCAGTCTGGGTGTGCTGAATTTGCTGCCGATACCCATTCTGGATGGTGGTCATTTGCTTTATTATTCAATTGAAGCAGTAACCAGAAGACCGGTATCAGAAAAAGTAATGATATGGGGCCAACAACTTGGTATTCTGCTGCTTTTTTTATTAATGTCTCTAGCCGTATACAACGATCTGGGACGACTGTTGAACTAAGTCAAAATAAGAACTGGATAATGATTAAAACAAAAATATTACACACATGCGTAATTGCCCTGTTTATGTGGTCTGTACAGGCCTTCGCAGTGGAGGAATTTGAAGTCACAGATATTCAGGTATCTGGTACGCAACGAATTTCAGCCGGTACCATTTTTAACTATTTGCCGATTAAGGTCGGTGATTTTGTCGATGACAACGAAGTAAATGAAGCCATAAAAGCCCTGTTTGATACCGGGTTTTTCCAGGATATTGAACTGACCAGAGAGGGCGGAATACTGGTAGTCAATGTGGTTGAGCGGCCGACGGTAGCCAGCGTCGAATTCTCTGGCAATAAAGAATTTGAGACCGAAGCGCTGAAGAAGGGAATGTTGCAGGTCGGTTTTGGCGAGGGACTGGTATTCAAAAAAGCGATTTTAGACAAGGTCGAACAGGAACTTCGTACGCAGTATTACAGCAGTGGTAAATATTCAGTTGATATCAAAACAACGGTTACCCCGCTGGAAAGAAACCGGGTAAAAATAAATATCGACATCAAGGAAGGCAAGACCGCCAGGGTGGGTGAGGTAGCCATTGTCGGGAATACGGTATTTTCCGACAAAAAATTGTTAAAGAATTTTGCGGTTAAGCCTAAAACGGGCTGGCGCAAACTGAATTTCCTGAGTAAGTCTGATCAATATTCCAAGCAGAAACTTGCGGGCGATCTTGAAAGCTTGCGCAGCTATTACCAGGATCGTGGTTATCTTGACTTTAAAATCGATTCAACCCAGGTATCTATTAGTGAAAACAAGAAAAAAATCTTTATTACTGTCAACCTGACCGAGGGAGAAGTCTACACTGTCGACAAAGTCAGTCTGCGTGGCAAATTCGTTGTCCCGGAAGAAGATCTGAAGGAAAAAGTTACCATCTTCACTGGTGATATCTTTTCTCGCAAGGAAGTAGAAAAGACCAGCAAGGCCATCAGTGACCGGCTGGCCGAGTCAGGTTATACCTTTGCGAATGTCAATGCGATCCCCGATATCGACAAGGAAAATCGAAAGGTTTCTTTTGTTTTCGCCATTGACCCTTCAAAAAGGGTTTATGTCAGGCGAATCAATATATCTGGCAATACCGCCACCAGGGATGAAGTTATTCGACGTGAGCTGAGGCAGATAGAAGGTGGCTGGTTATCGACTAAAGATGTCAGGCGATCTAAAACACGACTGCAGCGTCTCAGCTTTTTTGAGGATATTAATATCGAGACGCCTGCGGTACCGGGTACAGAAGACCAGGTCGATGTTAATGTGCGGGTCAAGGAGCGGCAAACAGGCAGCATGATGTTTGGTGTCGGTTACTCTGAATCAGATAAATTGTTATTACAGGCCAGCATCACGCAGAAAAACCTGTTCGGTTCAGGCAGGGAGCTTGATCTGAGTCTCGATACTTCCAAGGTTGCGACGTCGCTCAGACTGCGTTATTTTAATCCATATTACACCGTTAATGGCGTTAGTAGAGGGTTTTACGCGACATGGACAGATATTGATGCAGCGGAAGCCAACGTCTCAAGGTACATAAATAAAACGGTGAGTCTTGGAGTCAATTATCGGGTGCCACTATCTGAATATAACAGCTTCACATTCAGTTTCGGGCCGGACCGCACCAAGCTGGAATCAACTAGTGGTACTCCGGATGAAATACTCGCTTATATTGCTGTTCGTCCAGACGACTGGTATCTGAAGACAACAGCCTCCTGGATTCATGACACTCGAGACAGTATTCTTTATCCTACTCGAGGATTTGAATTTCGGATACTAGGCGAAGCATCATTCCCGGGTAGTGAAATTGATTACTACAAAGGTGGTGTAAACTTCTCATGGCATGTGCCGACTATCAGTGAGGTGGTGCTGAAGCTCAGCGGTGACCTTGGCTACGGAGATGCCTACGGCGATACAACACTATTCCCTTTTTATAAAAACTACTACGCGGGTGGCAGCAGCTCAGTCAGAGGCTATAAGGCACGCTCGCTAGGACCACGTGACAGTAATGGTGATCCATTCGGTGGAACGAAGAGAGTAGTAGGAAGTTTTGGCGTCCTGTTCCCATTCCCCGGCAGTGAAAAAAAGGATAAACGGTTGTCGGTATTTGTAGATGGCGGCAGCGTATTTGCCCAGAATGACGAGGTTGATTTCAACGAATTGCGCTATTCCTATGGTGTTGGAGTGTTCTGGTACTCACCGGTTGGTCCACTTTCACTTAGTTATGCAATCCCTATAAATGACGAACTTGGAGATGATCTGGAAAAATTCCAGTTCACAATTGGTAAAGGCTTCAGATAAACTATCACCCTGACAGTAATATTAGAGAAATGAAAAAAATGCTTAAAAAATTAAAACTGGTTACCTTTCTGTTTGTTGCCCTGACCTTTTTTCCAGGAGTGTCCTTTGCAGAAATGAAGATTGGATTTGTTAATCTGGTCAAACTCATTGAAGATGCACCACAGGGGGAGGCCGCGACGAAAAAAATAGAAGCGGAATTCAGTCCACGTGACAATGCCATAAGGAAAAAGCAGGAAAAAGTTCAGAAGCTAGAATCAGATATCGAAAAAAATGCTCTCGTAATGAAGGCCTCTGACTTGTCAAAAAAGCAGTCTGAGATTACCAAGATCAAGCGTGAGTTGAAACGTGAGGCTGAAGAATTTCGTGAAGATTATAATGTGCGCAGGAATGAAGAATTAAAAGTTCTGCAAAAGGTTGTTCGAGATGCCATCAATGAAGTCGGCAAAAAGAATAATTTTGATCTGATTCTTGCTGAAGGTGTTCTTTACACCAGTGATAAGGCGAATATAACAGAGCTGGTTCTTAAGAATCTTCGTAGCAAGTAAGATTTTTCTACAAGGTGAGCTATCAGCTATCTGAATTAGCAACTAGATTCGACCTCGAGCTCAAGGGGCAAGCAGAAGCGCAGATACAGGCGGTAGCCAGCCTGCAGGATGCAGGGGCAGGGGATATTAGTTTCTGCGTCAGCCGCCGCCATCTTTCGGTGCTTGAAAAAACCAGGGCAACGGCAGTTATTCTTCATCCGGACTTATCTGGTTCTTTTCAGGGAAATATGCTGCTGAGTGAAAACCCGCATGCGGCATTTGCAAAAATAGCGCAGCTTTTACATTCTCAGCGGCGCAATCCCCCAGGCATTCACGAAACAGCAATCATTCATGCCGAGGCAACTGTGCATGACACAGCAAGTATTGCTGAGTATGCCACGATAGGCAAATCAGCAATAATATCCGCCGGCTGTGACATTGGTGCAGGGTGCTATATCGGTGAAGGTGTCGTAATAGATGAAGATACCGTATTAAAAAATAATGTCACGCTACATCATGCGACTGTCGTTGGACGAGAATGTAAGCTTCATAGCGGCTGTGTTATTGGTTCGGATGGATTCGGTCATGCGCATGAAGGCGAAAACTGGCTGCCTGTACCGCAATTAGGCAGGGCCGTAATCGGCAACAGGGTAAGAATAGGGGCAAATTCAACCATAGACCGTGGTGCACTAGGCGACACTTTTATTGGGAACGGTGTAAAAATAGATAATCATGTGCATATAGGCCACAATGTCACCGTTGGCGAAAATACTGCAATGGCAGCTTTTGTTGGCATTGCAGGTAGTACAAAAATTGGAAAACGCTGCACTTTTGCTGGCAAGGTGGGTGTCGCAGACAATCTTGTGATTTGCGACGATGCGCATTTTACCGGGCAGTCTGCAGTACGCACTGATATTAAAGAACCAGGGGTTTATTCATCAGGGGTGCTGCTTGAGGAAAGCCGAAACTGGTTAAAGAATGCCATGCGGTTTAAACAACTCAACACGCTGTTTAAGCAGGTCAAGGATCTGTCGAGAAATGACAGTAATAAATAAATGAAAAAGGCCAGATGATGAACACCATAGATATTCATGAAATTCTTCAGTACCTGCCTCACAGGTACCCGTTTCTGCTGATTGACCGTATAACTGATTTCGAAAAAGACAAGTCATTGACTGCAATTAAGAATGTAACCTATAACGAACCATTCTTCCCGGGACATTATCCCAGCAGACCTGTAATGCCGGGTGTCCTGTTAATTGAGGTGATGGCCCAGGCGGCTGCATTGCTTGCTGCAATTAGTTCTGATGTTAAAGGCGGTGACAGCAACCTGGTCTATTATTTTGTTGGCGTCGACAAGGTGCGCTTCAAACGTCCTGTAGAGCCCGGTGATCAGCTGAAAGTCGATGTGACGCTGGACAGGAAGGCGAGGGGAATGTGGTTTTGTTCCGCAGTAATAACTGTTGATGGAAATCGCTGCACTTCATCCGAATTAATGTTCACTGCAAGGGAAGTCTAAGTGATATCACCTCATGCGATTATTGAGGAAGGAGCTGTTATTGGAAAAGATGTCTCGATTGGACACTTTTCAATTATCGGCAAAGACGTAAAGATTGGGGATGGCACAAAAGTTGGCCCGCATGTCACCGTTACCGGTCATACAAGCATCGGTAAACATAACCATATATTTCAATATGCATCTGTTGGAGAAGCACCGCAGAGTACCAGCTACAGAAATGAACCGACAGAACTACGTATTGGCGATAATAACATTATTCGCGAGTGCTGCACTCTGCATACAGGGACGGTGGATGGCGGTGGCGTAACACAAATTGGCGATGATAATTTTTTGATGGCCTATGTGCATATTGCCCATGACTGTTTTCTTGGCAACAAGATTATATTTGCCAATGGCTCCAGTCTTGCGGGTCATGTCATAGTCGATGATCACGTAATTTTCGGTGGCTTTACCCTGATTCATCAATTCTGCAAAATTGGTGCGCATGTCATGACTGGCATCGGAGCAGTTTCTTTCAAGGATATCCCCCCGTATCTGAAGGTGGCTGGAAATACTGCGCGCCCCTACGGTATCAATGTAAAAGGTTTGCAGCGGCGTGGTTTTGACGAAGTAGCTATTTCAGCATTAAAGCAAGCCTACCGGACACTCTATCGCTCTCAGCTGAGTTTTATGGATGCCATCGGCGAAATTAAAAAGTTGGCAGATGACGACTCGAATGTAAAAAAATTCGCTGACTTCCTGGTCAATAGCGAACGGGGTGTCGTTCGCTGAAACGATGCCATGCAAGGAAGGAAAATATTTAAAATTGGCATCGTAGCTGGTGAAGTTTCAGGTGATCTTCTTGCTGCTGGCCTGGTTCGTGAACTACGGCAATACCCCTACACATTTGAGTTTACCGGCATAGCAGGGCCATTGATGCAGCAGCAGGACTGCAAAAGCCTCTACCCTATGGAAAAGCTGACACTGATGGGCCTGGATGGCCTATGGGGTAGGCTACGAGAAATTCTGCAGATTCGTCGCAAGCTGGTGCAATACTTTCTCTCAGACCCTCCGGACCTTTTTATTGGCATAGATGCGCCGGATTTTAACCTGGTTCTGGAAAAGCAATTGCATAAGGCGGGTATACCGGTATTGCACTATGTCAGCCCAACAGTCTGGGCCTGGCGTAAATACCGTCTCAGGGGTATGCGCAACTATATAGACAGGGTCCTCGTTTTATTCCCTTTTGAACTTGATTTCTATCGCCAGTATAAGATCAATGCAACGCTGGTAGGTCATCCCATGGTCAAAGATATTGATATTCGCCCCGATATTTTAACTCTGAAGAAAAAATATGGAATTTCAACAGAAAAAAAAGTGATTGCGCTGTTGCCAGGAAGCCGTAAAGGTGAGATTCAACAGATGGCTGGTGAGTTTCTTCATGCTGCAGAAAAGCTTGCCGAAAAACACCCTGATTTGCAGTTTGTTACAGCGATGCCCAATTCGTCTCTGATGGAACTGTTTGAGAGTGAAGTCGAGATAGCAGGGCTCAAACACCTTGATCTGATTTGTGTGGAAGGTCACTCACGGGATGTAATGGCGTGTTCCGATGTCCTGATGCTGGCATCCGGCACGGCAGCGCTGGAAGCGGCAATAGTCGGACGTCCTGTTGTCGTTGCCTACAAGGTGTCCTGGTTGACGAAAACCATGGTGCAGTTACTGGCCAGTGTTAAGTATTATTCTATGCCGAACAATTTAGCTGGTTACAGGCTGGTTCCCGAGTTAATGCAGGAAGAGTGCACTAGTGAAAAACTGGCATGCGAAGTAGAGCGTTTTCTTGATGATGAAACAGAGGTTAATAAAGTAAAGCAGGCTTTTCAGCAGATACGGGAAAGTCTAGATCTTAATTCTGATCGCCTGGCGGCTGAATCAGTTATCAAGATGTTAGGTCTTGGTGTTCAGACCAGATCGAACAGTGTTCCGGATCACAGCTGATGACTCGTTTGCTGCTGGCAGGTGTGGATGAAGTCGGGCGTGGACCGCTGGCCGGCCCGGTAATTACAGCTGCTGTCATGCTCGACTGCAGACATACCATTGCCGGCCTCGCAGATTCGAAGCAGTTGACCGCAAAAAAACGGCAGTTGCTGGATCTTGAAATTCGTCGTCATGCGCTTTGTTATTCAATAGGTCGGGCTGATGTCGACGAGATTGACCAGTTAAATATTCTGCAGGCAACCATGCTGGCGATGCAAAGAGCAGTGGCTGGACTTACAACAAGGCCGAACAAGGTCATGGTTGATGGCAATCGAGTGCCGGATTTACCCTGTGAGGCCGAAGCGATTGTAGGTGGGGATGGTTTGGTGGCTGAAATCTCTGCCGCATCGATTGTTGCAAAGGTCTATCGTGACAGTTTGATGGCAGATCTCCATAGACAGTATCCACAGTATGGGTTTGATAAAAATAAAGGATATCCGACACGAATGCATCGTGAAGCATTATTACAATATGGCGCTGCACCCTGTCATAGACGAAGCTTTGCACCGGTCAGGAATGTGATTCGTTCTAATGGGTGACCTGCTGGTGCAAAAACCGTTTATTCATCTTCATCTACATTCGGAATACTCCCTTGTAGACAGTGTGCTGCGAATAGCAGATGTCATTAACGCGACCAGAAAGCACAACATGCCTGCTGTTGCGGTGACAGATTTATCCAATGTTTTTGCCGTTGTTAAGTTTTACAAATCTGCGATTGCGGCTGGAATTAAACCTGTTCTGGGTTCCGATGTATGGATCGAACGCCCAGAGCAGCCAGGTAAGCCATTTCGGCTGGTACTGTTGTGTCAGAATGAGCAGGGCTATCGCAACCTTACGCATTTACTTTCCGAAGCCTTTCGTCATGGCCAGCATGTTGGCGGTCATGCCTGTGTTTCCAGGAATGAACTGGCGACCCACAATGAAGGCTTGATTGCCCTGTCTGCTGCCAGTCAGGGTGAAATAGGCAATGCCCTGTTACATGGTTCTACAGCGCAGGTTGAGCAACTGGTCGACGAATACCTAAAGTTTTTCGGCGACCGGTTTTATCTGGAACTGCAGCGGACGGGCAGAATTGGTGATGAAGAGCACGTCGTTAAGGCAATGGACCTGGCGATGCGAAGGTCTATTCCAGTTGTGGCAACGAACGATGTCCGCTTCGCCAGTGAAAAAGATTTCGAAATACATGACATTCGAGTCTGCATTCAGGACAGCCGGGTATTGAATGATCCCCGTCGTCCCAAGCTCTACAGTACCCAGCAGTATTTTCGTTCGACGGCAGAAATGGCAGAATTGTTTGCTGACATACCTGAGGCGATTGAAAATTCCTACCACATAGCTACACGCTGCAATTGCCACCTCACCCTGGGCAAAAACTTCATGCCGGAGTTTCCCGTTAAGAAAGGGCAGGATGTAAACCAGGTGCTGATTGATAGTTCTAATCAGGGTCTCGAAAGAATTCTGGATAAAATAGATGGAGAAGTTCAGCGAGAGCACTATCAACAGCGGCTTGATATGGAGCTGGATGTCATCACACGCATGGGATTTCCTGGCTACTTCATGATTGTTGCCGACTTTATTCGTTGGGCAAAAGACCACGACATCCCGGTTGGACCCGGTCGTGGTTCAGGCGCAGGATCACTGGTTGCCTATTGCCTCGGCATCACTGAGCTCGATCCAATAGAGCATGGATTGCTGTTTGAACGTTTTCTAAACCCCGAACGCGTCTCGATGCCAGACTTTGATATTGACTTCTGTATGGACCAGCGTGACCGGGTCATCGAATATGTCACGCAGCACTATGGATCAGACAAGGTATCCCAGATTATTACCTATGGCACGATGGCGGCGCGTGCAGTAGTGCGTGATGTCGGACGTGTAATGGATCTTGGTTTTGGTCTCGTCGACCAGCTCGCCAAATTAATTCCCGGTGAGCCAGGGATGACTCTCGGCAAGGCTATCGATTCAGAAAAGGAGTTGCGTGAACGGATTGAACAGGACGACGACGTCCGAGAGCTGATTAGTCGTGCACGGTCACTGGAAGGGATGGCCAGAAATGCCGGCAAGCATGCCGGTGGTGTTGTGATCGCACCAACAGCCTTAACTGATTTTACTGCACTGTATTGTGAACAGGGTGCCACGCAGATGGTCACCCATCTTGACATGAAAGATGTCGAGGCCGTAGGGCTGGTTAAGTTTGACTTCCTCGGCCTGCGTACACTTACGATCATTGATAATTCATTAAAAACAGTAAACCGTTTTCGGCAGAAAAACGATCAACCCCTGCTGCAGCTAGAAGATATAGATCTTGGTGACAGCAAAACCTTCAAACTGATCCAGGCCTGCAAAACAACGGCAGTTTTCCAGCTTGAATCGAGCGGCATGAAAGACGTTATCAAAAAACTGCAGCCGGATAATTTTGAAGATATGGTGGCGGTAGTTGCTTTGTACCGTCCCGGGCCGCTTGGATCAGGCATGGTCGATACGTTTATCGAGCGTAAGCATGGGCGTGAAAAAATCATCTATCCACACCCGTTACTGGAAGAAATTCTAAAGCCAACCTATGGCGTTATCGTCTACCAGGAACAGGTGATGCAGATTGCCCAGGTGCTCGCTTCCTTTACCCTCGGCGCAGCAGATATGCTGCGCAGGGCAATGGGTAAGAAAATTGCAGAGGAGATGGCAAAACAACGTGAAAACTTCCGCAGCGGGGCAGAAAAAAATGGTATTGACGCCAAACAGGCAGATAGTATCTTCGACTTGATGGAAGAATTTGCCAAGTACGGCTTTAATAAATCACATTCCGCTGCCTATGCACTGGTTTCGTTTCAAACAGCCTGGTTTAAAGCGCATTACCCTGCCATGTACCTTGCCTCAACACTATCGGCAGATATGGAAAAGACTGACAAGGTTGTTATGTTGATCGCTGAATGCAGAGATATGGGGCTGACGCTGCTGCCTCCGGATATCAATAGTTCCGGTTATTCTTTCGAAGCAACTGCTGAAGATACTATCGTCTATGGACTCGGTGCAATCAAAGGGGTTGGGCAGGCCGCGATTGAAGAAATAACCCGTGCCAGGTTAGAAAAAGGACAATTCAGCGACCTCTATGACTTTTGTCGATCTCTCGATCTTAAGAAAGTAAACCAGCGCACACTGGAAATACTGATAGGCGCAGGCGCACTGGACCAGATGGGCGTTCATCGTGCGGCATTAATGGCCAACCTTGCCAACGCAATGTCATTATCCGGCCAGGAATCAAGAAACCGGACTGCAGGTCAGGATGATCTGTTTGGCAGCTCTGATGAGCTTGGTCTGGATATAGACTGGATTGACGTTGCTGAATACTCGGAAGATGAGCGACTTAAGAAAGAGAAAAAGCACCTTGGCCTGTATCTGACTGGCCACCCGATGAACCAGTATCATAAGGAGCTAGGTAATTTTATCAGTTGCCCGTTGAGTGAAGTGGAGTCAGCAGAAGGCAAGCAGGTAACTATTGCAGGCCTCATCATTGCCATGCGGACTCGAAATACACGAAGAGGCCGCATGGCCATATTGACACTTGATGACCAGTCGGCCTGGCTGGAAATACCCATATATTCTGAGCTCTATGAGACGAACAAGCAGCTGTTACAGGAAGACCGCCTGGTCATTATTAGCGGAAAAGCCGGTTTTGATGATTATACCGGCGGAACCAGAGTCACTGCAGAGCGCATTCATGATATTGACTCTGCACGCGAAACCTTTGCAACTGATTTGCGTATTACTCTGAAAAAAAATTCGCCAGATGTCGTGGAAGGTTTAAAGTCAATTCTGCAGCCCGTCACCGGCGGCACAACACCGGTGATCATTGATTACATGAACGACAAGGCGAGGGCGAGTATACACCTGCCACGTGAATGGTGTGTTCATCCTTCTGCACGATTACTAGAAGAATTATCCAAACTTCCCGGTATAAACAGGGCTGTCTGTGAATATAATGCAGCCGGCGCGCGCCTGCATTAACTCCTCAGCAACTACTCTTCAATAATTATTTATTGACGAGGATTACTGATGAAATTATATACCTGCTCTTTATCCTTAGAACGGTAAAGCGTTATACTTTCGCAGAATACAGAAAACTTATACATGCTGGATGCCGGATAAACAGATGAATCTAAACTTTCTCGATTTTGAGCAACCTATCGCCGAACTTGAAGCCAAGATAGACGAATTACGCCATGTTGGTATCACCAGTGATGTCAGTCTAACCGATGAAGTCTCCCGTCTGCATAAGAAAAGTATCAAGCTGACGGAGTCGATTTTTTCCTCACTTACACCATGGCAGGTTTCCCAGCTTGCCCGCCATCCACAGCGTCCTTACACACTGGAATATATAGAAAAGATATTTACTGACTTTCAGGAGCTGCATGGTGACAGGATGTTTGCCGATGACCCTGCAATTGTCGGAGGCCTGGCAAGACTGGAAGGGCGTCCTGTGATGGTGATTGGCCAGCAGAAGGGGCGTGACACACGGGAAAAGGTACACCGCAATTTCGGCATGCCACGACCGGAAGGCTATCGCAAGGCCATGAGATTGATGGATATGGCTGAGCGTTTCAAGCTGCCCCTGCTGACATTTATTGATACACCTGGAGCCTATCCCGGCGTTGATGCAGAGAAGCGCGGTCAGAGTGAGGCAATTGCCCACAACTTATTTATCATGTCTGACCTGAAGACACCGATCATCTCAACTGTGATCGGAGAAGGTGGATCTGGAGGCGCACTTGCAATTGGTGTTTGCGACAGGCTACTTATGTTCCAGTACTCAACATACTCGGTTATATCACCTGAAGGCTGTTCATCCATATTGTGGAAAAGTGCTGATAATGCAGCTGATGCTGCTGAAGTAATGGGCCTGACAGCAAAACGTCTGAGTGAACTGGGTCTTATTGATGAGATAATAGAAGAACCACTGGGTGGTGCTCATCGCGATGTCGACCTTGCCGCAGAAAATTTAAAAAAAGCGCTGCTAAAAAACCTCGAAACTCTGGATGCGATGACCACTAGCGAGCTGCTGGAAAATCGCTATCATCGATTGCGCCAGTACGGTGTCGAAAATTTTCAGGAATAGGCAGGCGACAGCAGGCATTCATCAGCGGGAGATTTTATTTGCTCCTGCTAGCAGGATATTCCCGGCAGACGTTGCATCAAGGCGACGTGTCTTCAGGCAAAGAAGGTCGAAAAGTCTCAATCAGGGTACTTCCACCTGCCTCTGCCCGATTTCTTATGTGGCCCTATAGGCCAGAGCTGATTCTTCTCAGTAAACCAGGCAATAACTGTTCTGCCGGTTCCTTCGAGGTATGTTCTGCAGGATTCAATGGGTTTGCTCGCTGGTGGCTGAAAAGTAATGCGAACTAAGTTCTCAATTTCAAACCTCAGTCAGGTTTTAGAAGATGAACTGTCACTAGCACAGGGCAGTACTATCTATGTTGCGTTTAGCGGCGGACTGGATTCACATGTCCTGTTGCATGCTCTTTCCTGCCTTGCAGCTGATTACCCTTTTTCAATTTTCGCCATCCATGTGAATCATTCTATTCACCTCAATTCAACTGAATGGGCGAATCATTGCCAGGAGATTTGTGATGATCTTGGGGTGCCGCTAGTTGTTAAAAAGGTAACAGTTGCTGCCGAGAAAGGTGAGAGTCTGGAGGCCCTGGCCAGGGATGCCCGTTATACGGCACTGGCAGAGGTATTGCCTGAAAATGGCATTTGCATGACCGCACAACATATCAATGATCAGACTGAAACAGTTGTATTGCAATTGCTGCGTGGCGCAGGTGTGCAT